>DATLGH010000024.1 GCA_035540635.1 Egibacteraceae bacterium
GCTCAGCCGCTGCGCTGCCGAAGCTCGAAGTGCAGCGGCGCTGCGGCGTCGTCTACCAGCCTCCACGTGGCCGTCCACCCCGGAGGCGGGTCGTCCCGCGCGTAGGCGAGACCACCCGGCTCGCGCAGCGCGCCGGCGTCCCGGGGCACGTGGCAGAGGCCGAATGCCGGGCCCATGATGCGCTCGAATGAGGCAGTTGCTCCCTCAGGCGGCCGGAATATGACACCGGGACAACTTACGGAACTGCAGTAATCCGGTCGAAGGCGGCAAGCGATTGACCGCCTGACCGAGGAAGAAGGGCACGGGAGCGCATGGGCGCCTGTCGCTCGCCTGAGGTGCGAGGACATTTCTCCCGGCTGGTGCGGGACAAGGGCCCGTGACCGCGGGACTCGTTGCTGCTTACTGTCAGGGGTGTCGGATCTGCATCGGGTGCGGATCTCTGAGAGCGGGTGGAGGCGTCGTGAAACCATCGACTGTTCGCGTTTTGGGTGTCCTCACCGGGGTGGGGGCCATCGTCTGGAGCATCGGCTGGCTGCAATTGGGGGTGCCTCCTGAAGGGACTTTGGATCAGAAGGAGGTCGCCGCAGGCGGGGTGTTCCAGCTGGGGTTGTTGGGGCTGCTCGCCGTGATGCGCGCGACCAAGGCCACGGGGACCGGTCGTTGGGGTCGGCTCGTGCTGGACGCCGGGATCGTGATGGTGGTGCTGGCGTTCGCGTGGACGGTGCCGTACGCGATCGACCCCGCTCGCCCGGACAACATCGTCCTCACGGTGCTTGATGTGTTCTGGCCGCTGAGCATGGTCTGGCTGATCGTCGTGGGTGTTGCAGTGGTACGCGCGGGACGGTGGCCGACGCCCGCTCGCTATCTGCCGCTTGCGGCCAGCCTGCTCATCCCCGTCGACCTGCTGTTGATGGCCGTGCCGGGGCTGGGCGATTGGACGCTGATCGTGGTCCGCTCGGTGTACTTCGCCGTGGCGTACACGCTGGTGGGGCTGGTGGTGGTGCGGCAGGTCGCACCGCTCGTGGAGTCGCCGGACGGGTCCCCGCGTCCGGGGGTGGCCAGCCACCGCACGGTCTGAGCTGGCCCGTCTACCGGGCCTGCTGCTGCGGGGAGGAGTCGCGCGCGGGTGGCTGCCGCCCGCCTCGACGGCGTCATCGCCGGTATCCTGATCCGGTGCGCGCCAGAGGGCGCGGCCGCGGGCACTGCCGGGGAGGGGACCGGAGATGACTCGTCGGTTCAGCAGGTGGGCTTCGCTCCTGTTGGCCGCGCTCGCGCTGGGAGCGTCGAGCCTTGCAGTCTTCGCCGGCGTGGCCGCTGGCGCCCGGGTCGCCGACCTTCAGCAGGTGGTCGTGGTGGTCGCCGCGGCGGCGGTGGGCGCGCTGGTGGCGCGCGCCCGACCCCGCCTTCCCATCGGATGGTTGCTGCTGGTTGCAGGGCTGGGCCTGGCCGTCGCCGACGCGGGCGCCTGGACCGCGCGTGCCGGGGTGTCGGGCGGCCCCTGGTTCGCCTGGGTGAGCGCTTGGAGCCGCCCGACGGCATTCATGGTTCTGCTGCTGGTCGTGCCGCTGCATTTCCCCGACGGTCTGCCGGCGGAGCGCCGCTGGCGGGTCGTCCATCGGGCGGTGCTCGTCCTGCTCGCCCTCAGCGCCGTCTACGGGGCGGTGCGCCCAGGGCCGGTACAGGTCGCCGAGGTGGCCAACCCGCTGGGCGTGCCCGCCTTGACTGCGATCACCGCCGTGGCCGACGAGGTGCAGTTGGTCGCTTTCCTGGCCGCCCTGGCCGCTGCTGTGGTCAGCGTGGTGGGTCGTTATCGACGCGCCGACCGGGCTGGGCGGGCGCAGATCAAGTGGCTCGCCTACGCCGTCGCCATGTGGTTGGTGCTCGTGTTGCTGAGCTTCCCGGCCGAGGCGATGCATCCCGGGCTCGCCGAACTCGTCGAGATCGGGCTGGTGGGGGCCGGTGCAGGGCTTCCCGTGGCGGTTGGGATCGCCGTCCTGCGCCACGGTCTGTACGACGTCGACCTCGTGATCAGCCGCACCCTGGTGTATGCGGCGCTGACCGTCGCAGTGGTAGCGCTCTACGTCGTGACGGTCGGCTATCTCGGCATGGTGCTGCAGACCGGCCGCAACCTGGCCGTCTCGCTCGTGGCCACCGGCGTCGTGGCGGTGGCGTTCAACCCCCTGCGGGTGCGCCTGCAGCGGGCGGTCAACCGGCTGGTGTACGGCGACCGCGACGACCCGTATGCCGCCCTGTCCCGCCTCGAGCGGCGCCTCGACGAGGCCGCTAGCCCGCAGGCGCTGCTTGAACTGGCTGTCGCCGAGGTGGCGGCCGCGCTCAAGTTGTCCTACGTGGCCGTGGAGGTCGACACGCCAACTGGCGGTCAGGTCGCGGCCGTGCACGGCCCCGCACCCGCTCGGGGCAGCAGGCTGCGGATCCCGCTCAAAGGCCAGGGGGCCACGGTCGGCTGGCTGGTCGCGGGGGTACGCAACGGCGAGCAGCTGCCCACGGGCGAACGCCGGCTGCTCGAGGCCCTGGCGCGCCCGATCGGCGCGACGCTGCACGCCCACCAGCTGGCGGCAGATCTCCAGGCCTCGCGCGAACGCCTCGTCGCCGCCCGCGAGGAGGAGCGGGGCCGGCTGCACCGCGACCTCCACGACGGCCTCGGTCCCGAGCTGGCCACCCTGTCGATGCTGGGCGAGGCGGCCAGGGATGTGCTGCGAGCCGACCCCGACCGCGCTGAAGCGCTGCTCGACGACCTCGTGGAGCGAGCACAGCACGCCGTGGGTGATCTGCGCCGCGTCGTGTACGCCCTGCGACCGGCCGCCCTCGACGTCCTCGGGCTGGTCGGTGCGCTGCACGCCTTCGCCGCCACCCAAAATCAGCACGGACTAGAGGTCGAGATCGACGTCGAGTCCGACCCGCGGCTCCCGCCGGCGGTGGAGGTCGCCGCCTACCGCATCGCCGTGGAGGCGATCACCAACGTGACGCGCCACGCGAGGGCGCGACACTGCACGCTGCGCTTGGCTGCCACGCCCTCGATGCTGCAGCTGGAGGTCACCGACGACGGCCACGGGATCACGCCTGACGACACCCCGGGGGTCGGTCTGTCGTCGATGCGCGACCGGGCCCGTGAGCTCGGCGGGGACTGCACGGTCGCGCCCCGAGCCGGGGGCGGAACAACAGTCACGGCCCGGCTGCCGCTGTCCGCCCCGCACGATACGCACTCACAGCGCCCCATCGCGGCCGCGGAGGCCTGACCGTGGAGCACACGCGGGTGCTCATAGCCGACGACCACGCGGCGTTTCGCCACGGGCTGCGCGCCCTGCTCACCGGCGAGCCCGACCTCGAGGTGGTCGGCGAGGCGCACGACGGGCACCACGTCCTTGACCAGGCGGTCGCACTGCAACCCGACGTGGTGCTCATGGATCTCGACATGCCCGGCGGCGGGGTCGAGGCCACCCGCCGGCTGACCGCCGCGAGCCCTCACGTGCGCGTGCTCGTGCTCACCATGTACGAAGACGACGTCTCGGTCTATGCCGCCCTGCAGTCCGGAGCGCGCGGCTACGTGCTCAAAGGGGCACGCAAGACCGAGCTGGTGCGGGCCATCCGCGCGGTCGCCAGTGGCGAGCTGATTGTCGGCCCCACCGTCGCCAGCCGTGTGCTGCGCCGCCTCGGCGAGGCAGGCCACACGGACGCGCTCGCGGCCTTTCCGATGCTCACCGACCGGGAACGCGAAGTGCTCAGCCTCCTCGCGGGCCACCTGACCAACCCCGAGATCGCCGCCCGCCTCCGCCTCAGCGACAAGACCGTGCGCAACCACGTCTCCAACATCTTCGCCAAGCTCGGCGTCGCCACACGAACCGAAGCCGTGACCCGTGCCCGAGACGCCGGCCTCGTCGGCCCCTAACTGACTTGTTGGGCATTGTCTCGGCGCGCCTGTGCCGGCTCGTGACGTCGGCGTGCCGGGATCACTGGCGCAGCGCTACGCGCCCGGCTTTCAACGAGGTGGTTGTTTGGTGGGCGCGCTGGAACAGGCGGACGCCTATGAACACCCAGGCGGCATGGCCACCCGGTGGGGGAACGGGCCACCGCGCACCGGCTTGTCGGCGGTCACACGCTGCTCGTTGTCGCGGACACGGGGCTCGTAGTGGGCGAAGAACACCTTGCCGACCAGCTCCCGTCGGCTGCGCACCCCGGTCTTGTCGAAGATGTGCTTGAGGTGCTGCTGCACCGTGTAGGGGGACACGAACAGCGCCTGCGCGATCTCCGCCGTCGAGTCTCCCCGCAGCACCAGGCGGGTGACGTCCTGCTCTCGCTCGCTCAGCCCGTAGGCCGCCATCAGCAGCGGCGTGATCCGGGCCGGATGAGCGGGCTCGATGATGACCGCGCCACGCCGCGCGCCGTTTGCGACCAGGGCCGCGCCGTGCAGCAGGACCCAGCGGCCGCCACGGGACAGCACCCGGGCGACGGCCACCTCGCCCGGGATCTCGGCGTGCTCTGCGGTGCGCAGCGCCCGGGCGGCGACCGCGACCACCGACGGCGGCAGACGGCCCTCCGCCTCCCAGCGACCGGGCAGCTCGGCCAGCCAGCGCTCCACACCGGGCGTGAGCGACTCCACGTCCCAGTCCGCGCCGAGGACCACGAGGCCGGGCGCTTCGGAACCCTCGGGGTCGGTCGCCTCGCCGACGAGCAGCCCACGCCGGGTGCCCTCGGCCAGGGCAGGCGACACGGCGCGCAGAAAGCTCAGCTCGTCGGCGTCGAAGTCAGCCTGGCCCGCTGCCCGAGTCATGCCCACGCTGCCCCAGGTCTCTCCTGTCCGCGTCCGCAGCGCAACCTCCAGTGTCTGCTCGATCCCCATCGGCTGCAGGTGGTCCCGGTAAAGGCGGGAGCGGCTCGGGTCGCCACCGGTGACACCCAGCAGCGTCTGGGTGCCTTGCGGGGAGCGCGCGACGTCGACGGTTTTCATGAAGTCGTCCTCGAGGTACTCCCACACCAGCAACTCGTGGGGGATGTCCGCCGCCCCGTCCTCATACGAACCGGTGATGAGCAGCGACGCGGGGTCCAGCGTGGTCCAGCACGCCGGCAAGGACGAGGGGACCGCGGCGGCGAGCACCTGTCCCGCTTCGCCGAAGAACGTGGCCACGTCCAGCCCTTGGCCCGCGAGCCGCGCGAGGCGCTCGCCGGCGCGCCCCCTTGCATACGCCCCCACGAAGCGAAGATACGCGTCCTTGAACCGCGGGGGAATACCAGGTTTCTGGCATGGACTGCGGGCGCGGTCAGGCCACGCATCGGCACGCAGGGTCCGCAGCGACCGCAACCGCCGGCGGGAAATACCACTTCTGTGGCATAGACGAGCACTTGGCGCGGGCGCATCGTCGGGCCATGACCCCACAAGCGCGCACCCCCGAGGAGCTCGAGGCGCTGCTCGAGGACGCGTTCGTGACCCGCGACCGTGAACAAGCGGCGCGGTTGTTCGTTGACGAAGCCGTTCTCGTGCCCGCCGACGACACCCGCGAGGCACGCGGGCGCGAGCAGATCGCCGACCTCGTGGCGGCACTGTGGCGACACGGCCGTACCTACGTCGCCGACTCCCCTCGAGTGCTCCAGACGCGTGACACCGCCCTGGTCCTTTCCGCACACGGCGTAGCCGTGACGCGCCGCGGCCCCGACGGGGCCTGGAGGTATGCGATCTCGCTGGTGGCCTTCCACCCGACCGTCGAACCGTTCGCACCACGGTCGGATCCCAGGCAACGACAGAGGAGGTTGAGATCATGAGCAGTATCAACAAGCAGATCGTGCGCCGGGAGGTCGAGGAGCTGATCAACCAGGGTGACTATGGGCTCTTCGACGAGTTGATCGGGGACGGCTACGTCGCCTATGACCCCACCGAGCCCGAGCCGCTGCGCGGCCGCGACGCGTACCGCGAGTCGCTGGACACCTTCCGCAACGCCTTCCCCGATCTGCATGTCCGCATCGACGAGCAGATCGCCGAGGGCGACAAGGTGGCCACCCGCTGGACAATGACCGGCCGTCACGACGGTGACCTGTTCGGCATCCCGGCCACCGGCAGGCAGGTGGAGGTCACCGGCATCTCGATCGAACGGCTGGTGGACGGCACCATCGTCGAGGATCACATGGAGCTGGACACCCTGGGCCTCATGCGCCAACTCGGCGCCGTGCCGAACGAGGCAGCACCATGACCGCAACGCCGCCTCACCTTGCGGTCCCGACCGGACAACTGCGTGCCGAGCTGACCGGACGGGTGATCGCACCCGACGATGCCGCCTACGACACGGCGCGCAGCGTGTTCATCGGCGGGATCGACCGCCGTCCGGCGGTCATCGTCCAGCCCGTTGACGCCACGGAGGTGGCGCGGGTCGTCACCCTGGCGCGCGACACCGGGCTGGCGCTGGCGGTGCGCAGCGGCGGCCACAGCCTCGCCGGCCACAGCGTCTGCGACGGTGGGATCGTGCTCGACCTGTCGGCCCTGCGTGGGCTGGCCATCGACGTCGAGTCGCGCACCGCCTGGGCGCAGACCGGGCTGACCGCCGGCGACTACACCACCGCGGCCAGCGCCCACGGGCTGGCGACCGGGTTCGGCGACACCGCCTCGGTCGGCATCGGCGGGCTGACCCTGGGCGGGGGTGTCGGCTTCCTGGTGCGCAAGCACGGACTGACGATCGACAGCCTCCTGGCCGCCGAGGTCGTGACCGCCGACGGGCAGATCCGCTACGCCGACGCCGACCACCACCCGGACCTGTTCTGGGCGCTCCGCGGCGGCGGCGGCAACTTCGGGGTCGCCACCCGCTTCCGGTACCAACTGCACCCCGTCGACACGGTCGTGGGCGGGATGCTCGTCCTGCCGGCCACACCCGAGGTGATCGCGTCCTTCGTCGCCGCCGCCGAGGCCGCGCCGGAGGAGTTGACGACCATGGCCGACGTGCTGCCCGCCCCGCCGCTGCCGTTCCTGCCCGCCGAGCATCACGGCCACCCCATCATCATGGCGTCGCTGTGCTATGCCGGCCCGGCCGATGCCGGCGAGCGGGCGGTGGCGCCGTTTCGCGCGCTTGCCGCGCCGCTCGTGGACATGGTCGAGCCGATGGCGTACCGCGACATCTACCTCCCCGAGGAGGACGGCCACCCCCTCGTGGCCCTCCACCCGATGTTCCTCGACACCTTCGACCGCGACGCCGGCGAGCTGATCCTCGACGGCGTGCACGCCTCGACCGCGGCCATGCCCGCCGTGCACCTGCGCGTGCTCGGAGGCGCCGTGGCGCGCGTACCGACCGACGCCACGGCCTTCGCCCACCGCAAGCGCCCCATCATGGTCGTCGTGGCCGCCGTCTACGAGCGTCCCGAGGAGGCAGCGGAGCAGCAGGCCTGGGTCGCAGCGCTCGCAAGGGCCCTGCACGACGGCAGCGAGGGAGCGTATGTGAACTTCCTCGACGACACGGGCGAGGCGCGTGTCTCCGAGGCGTACCCGGGCTCGTCCTGGGACCGGCTCGTCGCGATCAAGACCACCTACGACCCCCACAACCTCTTCCGGAGCAACCACAACATCCCGCCGGCGGCCCAGGACCTCTCGGCGCGGCGCTCGGCGATGCCCATGAGCAAGTAGAGGCTGCACGCAGGGACGAACGAGCCCGTTTCGGCACGGCAGCGCACCGGTTGACAGGAGGGGAGGAGTCATGAGCAGCCACACACGCAGCCAACCGACCCACACAGGCAGGGTCCGGACCCCGTCGGAGGACTCTGAAAGCAAAAGAGAACGGCCCGTGTACACGCGCGTGCAGGTGTTCGGGCTGCTGCTGATCAGCGGCACGGTGTTGGCCGTCACGACGGTGATCACCGTGATGGCGCCGGCGCTGGCGGGCGAGGCGCTGGCCTTCTTCGGGCCGGTGGCTGCGGTGACGCTGCTCGCCGCCTGGCTGGCCTGGCGCTACGGCACCTGGGCGCGGGCCGCCGGCCTGGTCGTCGGCGTTGCCGCGGCCGCGCTTCTGTCATGGACCGCAGAGGCGCTGGCGGCGCCGGACAGCGTCGCGGACTTCGCCCTCGGTGTCGGAGTCGCGGCGGGGGTGCTGCTGGCGACCGGTGGCGGGATCGCCGCGCTGCTGTCCGGCCGGCGTGACCGGCTGGCAGCGGCGGCGACCCGAGCGGAGCGGCGGATCGTCCGGGCGGTAGCCGCCGTGCTGGGTATGGCGCAGGCGACCTCTGCCGTCTGGACCCTGTTCGGACGCGAATCGGGCGACCCGGCCGTGGCCGAAGGCGCCACACCGGTCGAGATGGCCGGCTTCCAGTTCCACCCGGAGAAGATCCACGTGGACGGCCCCGACGCCCGGCTGGTGGTGCACAACACCGACGCGTTTCTGCGTGCGGTAGGAGCGTAAGGCGATACGGCAGATGCGGACGATGGCGGTCGGGGTTGTTGGCTCAGGCCGAAGGCGGCTCCACCAGACTTCACATCCCGTAGGCAGCCGCTGCGAGGCTGGCCTGGGTTTCGGATGTGGATGGGTGTCGGCAGTTCAGGGAGGCTGACAACAGGACCCGCACGAGGGTGGGTCGGCCTACCGGAGGGCTGTGACGGGGCAGGCGACAGCGCATCGGTCCTCCCGGTGTGGCGAGCGACAGCGGAAGGCGCGACTGTTCGCGCGTGGCGCTGGCTGCAAGAACGTGGGCAACCATGGAG
Organism: Egibacteraceae bacterium; assembly: GCA_035540635.1. Lineage (NCBI taxonomy): Bacteria > Bacillati > Actinomycetota > Nitriliruptoria > Egibacterales > Egibacteraceae > Egibacteraceae bacterium. Next base: position 8,687 of record DATLGH010000024.1, read on the forward strand.
GCCTCGCTCGCCAAGACCACGCGCCTGACCGCTGATGAACTGTCTCTGGTTTGATGGCAGGGTATGAGACCACTTCGGTGACGACGGCCCCCTGGCGGTGCAACGATGAGAATCGGTCTTCTGGCTCCGCCCTGGCTCCCGGTGCCGCCGCCGCTGTACGGGGGGACGGAGGCGGTCATCGACCGGCTGGCCCGCGGCTTTCAGCGGGCCGGACACGAGGTGATGCTGTTCACCACCGGAGATGCGACCTGCCCCGTGCCGCGTCGCTCGGTGCTGGATTTCGCCGAGTCGGTCAGGATGGGCAACGCGGTGGTGGAGCAACGCCACGTGGCCCATGCCTACGAGGCGCTGATCGACTGCGACATCGTCCACGACCACACCATCGTGGGTCCGCTGTACTCCTCCCGCTTCCCCGACCTGCCTGTGGTCACGACCAACCACGGCCCGTTCAACGCCGAGCTGGGGGATGTCTACCGCTTCATCGCCCAGCAGGTACCGTTGATCGCCATCTCCCACCATCAGGCATCAACCGCCGGCGGTGTGCCCATCGCCGGGGTCATCCACCACGGCCTGGACGTCGACGAGTACAGCCCCGGACCCGGTGATGGCGGCTACCTGCTCTTCCTCGGACGGATGGCACCAGACAAGGGCGCACGCGGCGCTGCGGAGGTCGCCCTGGCCGCCGGCGTCCCGCTCCTGCTCGCCGCGAAGATGCGCGAACCGCTCGAGATCGACTACTTCAACGACCAGATCCGGCCGCTGCTGTGCGACACCGTCACCTACGTCGGCGAGGTCGGCGGTGCGGAGAAGACCGCCCTGCTCGCCGGGGCCCGGGCACTGCTCAACCCCATCCGCTGGGCCGAGCCGTTCGGCCTGGTCATGATCGAGGCGTTGGCCAACGGCACGCCGGTCATCACCTTCCCCGAAGGCGCGGCCTCCGAGATCGTCGACGATGGCGTCACCGGGATCCACTGCGCCGACGAGGACGAGATGGTCACCGCGATCGACGACATCGACAAGATCGACCGGGCCGCCTGCCGGGCCGCGGTCGAGGGGCACTTCTCGAGCGACCGCATGGTCGCCGAGCACCTCGCCCTGTTCAACGAGGTGCTGTCGGCCCGATCATGAGGTGGCCATCGGGCAGTCGCCCTCGACGACCACATCGACGCCCTCCGGCGCCTGCGTGATCGTCACGCCGCGGTCCGCATCCACCCGCATCCCCAGCCGCCCGGTGCCCAGCGGCACGTCCTCGATGGCCAGGTGGCCAAACGGCGGCGGCCACAACGGCCGCAGCACCAGACGGCCATGGGGCAGGTCGGGTTGCACACCGAGGGCTGTGCGCAGCAGCAGCAACGTCGAGCCGGCAGCCCACGCCTGCGGCCGGCAGGCTGCCGGATAGGGCAGCGGCTCCAACCCGCGTCGTCGCTGCTCTCCGGCGAACAGCTCGGGCAGGCGCAGCTGGAAGTGGCCAGCGGCGGCGAGGAGGTCGCGCAGCAGCATCGTCGCCTCCTCGTCGTGGCCGGCGGTGGCGAGGTTGCTGACCGCGATCGCGGTGTCATGAGGCCACACGGATCCGCCGTGGTAGGACAGCGGGTTGAAGCGAGGAGAGCTCGAGGTGAGCGTGCGCAACCCCCAGCCGCTGGCCATGTCCCGGTGGACCAACCTGCGGGCCACGAGCGCACACTCGTCTGGGTCGAGAATGCCCGTCCCCGGGAGGTGGCCCATGTTGGACGCGATGCTGTCCACCCGCTGCTTGGCCCCGTCCAGGGCGACCGCCGGGTAATCCCCGTCGGGGTGAGGCACCCAGAAGGCGGCGCGGAAGCGCTCGCGGAGGTCCGCGGCCCAGCTGCACCACCGGTCCCCGCCAGGTCGGCCGAAGTGCTCCAGCAGGTCCGCGCCCCGGCAGGCGGCCTCGTAGGCGTAGCCCTGCACCTCGCACAGCGCGATCGGCGGCTCGGCGAGCCGGCCGTCGGCGAACTGCACCCCATCCCGCGAGTCCTTCCACCCCTGATTGACAAGACCGCGGGTGCCCGACATCCGGTACTCGAGGAAGCCGTCACCATCAGGGTCGGCGTCGGTGACGAGCCAGTCCAGCGCCGCCTCGGCCGCCGGCAGCAACCGCTCCACCTCATCGCGGTCCAACCCCCAGCGCCACGCCTCATGCAACACGGTGACGAACAGCGGCGTCGCGTCCATCGTCCCGTAGTAAAGCGGTGGCAAATCGCTGCGCTCGGTGAAGCCCCCATGACGGACCTCATGGATGATCTTCCCCGGCGCCTCTTCGGTCTCCGCGTCACGGGTCCGGCCCTGCCGGCGCGCGAGCGCACGCAACGTGCCCCGCGGCACATCGAGGCCGAGCGGCAGCGCCATCATCGCCGCCCAGAGCGAGTCGCGACCGAACAGCGTCAGGTACCAGGGACTTCCAGCCGCCAGGAAGTGGTCCTGCGGCGCATCCGGGTCCGAAACGAGGAGTGAAGCGAGATCCGCGACGCTCTGTTGGGCGACGTCGGCGACGTCGGCTTCGCTGCACCGGAGCACGAGATCCCAGCTCGCCGTAGGCCCGGCCGGCTCCTGCGACCCATCCGCCCAGCCGTGCGTCGGCCAGACCACCCCCTGCGTGTCGCAGAAGCCGATGTCGAGCACCAGACTCCACGACTCGGCGGGCGCGAGGTCGACGTGCCACCGGAGACGGCCCCGCCGCTCGTCGATGTCCTCGGGCTGCCGATCCGCGCGCACCGTCGTCGACTGCTCGCCGCGCACGAAGCGCAGCGCACCCTCCAGCTCCTCGCAGCGCGCCTGCCGCGGTACCTCGCCATGCTTGACGTCGAAGATGTAGGCGAAGTCGCAGTCAACCTCGACGACCACGGACAAGCTGAGCCCATCGACGCCGAAGTTGCGTAACCGCAGCGACTCGCGCAGCGATTCAGAAACGACGCGCCGCCGATCGAGGAGCAGCGTCGGATCGGGCTGGTCGCGAGGTCGAGTCGCCCGGCACGCGGTGAACCGTGCGCTGTTGCCGCCGACCGTGTGACCACCCAAGACCAGCGGCTCCGCATCGTCGAGCTCGACGACCAAGTGGTTCAACACGCGCGTGTCACGGATGTACACGCCCTGCTCGGAGCCGCGGCGGATCTGGCCGCTGTGTCCAGACACGCAGAAGGTCTCCGCGGCGACGCAGGTGACGTCACCGATCGGGCCATGCTGCGACGAAGCCTGCGACATTGCACTTCCACCCATAGACGGATGCCTCCCGCTCGCTCGCGACACCATATACGCGCCGACACGAGCTCATGCAGGTCGTGCAGCCGTTCCATGGCGTGGGGGCCGTGCAGGCCCGCCTGCAGGGACGCTGCAACCATCGGGTAGCGGCTGCTTCCCGACCATCGCTCCGGCACCCTCAGCCTTCGAGGATCCGCCGGTGCCGGTGGCCACCAAGAGGGCAGCGCCGCCGGCCTCGTTGCCATGCGGGCCTTCGGGCCATGGACCGCACCAACGAGGAACCTCCGCGTGCTGGTACCCGGCGGCCGAGCGGCCGGTACATAACGGCACTTCTATGCCCCGGGTTCGCCGTCCACCGAGAGCGCCTCTCTAGAGACGTCCCCCCTCGAAGCAACGACGGCGCGTTTACGACTCGATCACCGTGCTTACCGGGCGAGGGGTCGTGATTAGGTCGGCGTGGCGGTGCAAGATCTTCCACGTGCCGTCCTCAGGTCGGAAGATCATAGTGAAGAAAAGGGTTACCTTTAGGGATGGCGGCATGGTGGGAGCACTTGCAATAGGCGTCCGTCGCCAGCACGTCACGGTTGCTGCCGGTGGAGAAGATGGGTTCGCTGGGCGGATCCTCGCTTGCCGGCTCCGATCCGTGTGGGTGTAAAGGGAGGCGTTGACGCCACTGGGGCCTCGCCCGATGCTTCATCCAGCGTTCTGGTGGCGTGCCAGGCGCGATGTTGCCAGCAGGAGGCACCTCCGACCCGCCGTCGAGTCGTGAAGGTGCCCGTGGTGCTGATCGTGTGCCCTCGCCGCGTGCGGTCAGTCCGGCGGACCGGCAGAGGAGCCCTCCGCGACGCAGCCGGCGGGGAGTCGTCGACCCGGAGGCAGCGGTGGCTCCAGTGGTGCCGGTCGCGGTGGACCCGGTGACGCCCGCGGCGCTGGAGAGCAGGCTCGAGCACCGCTTCGCGATCCCCGGTGACCCCGACGAGCTCGTGGCGGGGTCTGACGCGATGTGGCTGAAGCGGGCCAACGGCGTGGTCGACCGCATCGACCCGGCCACCAACGAGATCGACTTCGCGGTGGAGGTGATGACCACCCGTGGAGGCGCCACTGCATGGGCCTGAGCGTGGGCGAGGGCAGCGTCTCGTCGTGCGACGACGAGGACCTGAAGCGCCTCGACCCCGACACCGGCGAGGTGATCGCCACCGTTGCGGTGGACAAGGTCTTCGACCAGCTCGACATCCCAGTCGCCGGGGGGCACGCCTGGATGCTCAGCGACGCCGGCGCCACGCTGATCGGCGTGGACCTGGCGGACAACGCCGTCGATGTCAAGATCCCCCTCGGCATCCGTTGCCTGGACGTGACCGCCACGCCGAGATGCTGTGGGCGGCGTGTCCGCTCGACGACGTGGTCGTGCGCGTGGACCCGGCGGGCCGGCAGGTCACCGCCCGGGCCGGTGGGCTGGAAAAGGCCCGCTGGGTCGCCGCCGCCGACGACGTGTGGGTCGCCTTCGACGACGGCCTGGCCCGCATCGACCCGGACACCAAGGAGGTGAGGGACGCCGTGGACGTCAAGGCCCGGGACGGCACGCTGTTCGCCACCGACGACGCGGTGTGGGTGCGGTCCGCGGACCCGTTTCTGCGGCGTGTCGATCCCGCAACCATGGAGCTGGTCGAGGAGATCACCACCGACAGTCGCGCCGGCGGCGCGGTCACCGTGGCATCCGACTCAGTTTGGGCTTCGGCACCCGACGACCAGGTAGGCTACCGAATCCGGCCGTAGGCCCGGCCGCTCAGCGGGATGACACCCGCCGGCAGAGCCGATCAAGGCAATCCGAGCTCCACCTCGGCGGAGGCGGATCTCAATGGTCCGAGGCAACCAGGCCAAGACCGTTCCTCGATCAGTACTTCAGTCGAAGGGCGGTAGTGAACGAGCGTGCGAGAGTCTGGGCCGCCGCCCGCGGGTGTTCGTGCTGCATCGCGGCGGTTCCCGGGCAGGTGCGCCGGCTTCAGCGCGGCAGCGCCTGTCACCGCCTGCGCCGAGCCGTGAAGCCCAGCGGGACCATGGCAGCAGACAGCCCCATCCCGGCGACCACGAGGGGGGTCTCCACTGGGTCCCAGCCGTGCCAGCGCAGGCGAGTACGGACGAGGCGCTCCGCTAGGTAGCCGGCGAGCATGACGCCACCGAGCACCTGCAGCCCCCTCACCGCGCGAGGATCACCACGGCGCGCGACGACCGCGGTGAGCCACGCCTGCGCAGCCATCATCGCTGCCGGCTGCGACAGCGCGGTGCCCATGACCACCGACTGCTCAAGCATCCGTGCCGGATCGCCGTGCAGTAGCGGAACGTCGTAGGCGTGTCCGCGCCGCACAGCGACCATGAACCCCGCCAGCGCCAGCCCGAGCTGCCCGACCGACGCTGCGACCACCCCGCGGTTGCCGCGAACGCCACCCACCACAAGCTCCTTTCCCGACACGCACTCGAGCGCACTCGAGAGCAATGTGCCAGCAGGGAGGGTCAACCGCTAGCGGGTAGTCGCTTCGGGGGGTGGCGCTGCGCCGGATCAAGCCTCCCATCTTGTCGGTGAACTCGGTCAGGTGTGGCGCAGCGAGGTCCGCGTCGAGGTGCTCGGCGCTCTCCCAGTTCTCGTAGAAGAAGAACACGCCCGGTTCTTCGACGCTCTCGTGAAGGTCGTAATTGACGTACCCCTCCTCCTGGCTCGCGGGCTCGACGAGCGACGTGAGGGCCGGGGACATCTCGCCAGAGGGCAGAGCCCGACAGCGGGATCACCGGGTCATGGCCGCGCTCACGGGCGAACATCGCTGTGAAGCCCTCGGCGTTTCCCCGACGACGAGCAGCAGGCCAATCAGCCAGGACTTCTCGGAGGTGCCGAAGAGGCGGGCCAGCCGTAGCGCGGTGTCGGCTGAGTACGTGGGCGGAGACGAAACCCGACGGACAGGAGTGAAGCGTCGACGGACGGGGGATGGCCTAGAGACCCGCTCCCATCCCCAACGCGGAGGTCGATGACCGATGAGGATCACGCGCAACGACATCCTGTCCTACCTCGAGGAGCACGGCGCGGACGACGAGCGCCGCGGGCGTGCCGAAGAGGCCCTGCCGGCCCTTGTCGAGACGAAGGATTACGAGGACACCCTGCGAGAGCTCGGGGTCGATATCGACGAGCTCATCAGCCGCCAGGACCAGCAGGGCATCCCGGGCCCCACTCCGGACGGGATCAACCCCGAGAAGGAAGGGCCCGTCCCGGCGCCGAACACCGCCGGCGGCAGCTGAGGGGCGCGCACCCTCGACCGCCAGCGACCACGCCACCCCGCCCCACCCACGGGTGGGCGCGCAGCTGCCCGACCACGCCGCGGACACGGCCGCTGACCGCAAGCCGACGGCGGGCAGCCGGAGTGAGCCCGGCTGCCTGGAAGAAGCCCAACCAGGTCTTGGTCGAGCGCTCGAGGAGGGCCCGCCCCTCGCCGTTCACCCGTAGTACTTGCGGCCCCCCCTCGCCCATGCACGGCCGTCGCCCGCGGGCGCGGGTTAGCCGGCGACCCGCTCGGTATGCTCATCAGCCCAGTTCGCGACGAGGAGCCCACTGCATGGCGGATCAGATCGCGATGGGCCCGCAGGGCCTCAGCGTCCCCGACGAGCCCGTCATCCCCTTCATCGAGGGTGACGGGACCGGCCCCGACATCTGGGCCGCCTCGGTGCGGGTGTTCGACGCCGCGGTGGACAAGGCCTACGAGGGACAGCGCCGCATCGCCTGGAAGGAGGTCCTCGCCGGTCAGAAGGCGTATGACGAGACGGGGGACTGGCTGCCGGAGGACACCGTCGAGGCGTTCCGCGAGTACCGCGTCGGCATCAAGGGGCCCCTGACCACGCCCGTCGGCGAAGGCTTCAGGAGCCTCAACGTCGCGCTGCGCCAGATCCTCGACCTCTACGTGTGCCTGCGGCCCGTGCGCTGGTTCACCGGCGTGCCGAGCCCGGTGAAGCACCCGGAGAAGGTCGACATGGTGATCTTCCGGGAGAACACCGAGGACGTGTACGCGGGCAAGGAGCTGCAGGCCGGCACCGACGAGGTCAAGCGGCTCATCGAGTTCCTCCGTGAGCACTACGACTGGGACATCCGCCCGGACTCGGGCATCGGCGTCAAGCCGATCAGCGAGACGGGCTCCAAGCGCCTCATCCGGGCCGCGATCACTTACGCCCTCGAGCACAACCGCCGCAACGTCGCCATAGTGCACAAGGGCAACATCATGAAGTTCACCGAGGGCGCCTTCCGCTCGTGGGGCTACGAGCTCGTGCGCGAGGAGTTCGCCGACGTCGCCGTGAGCTGGGAGGACTCGGGCGGCAAGCCGGGGGACAAGCTGCTCGTCCAGGACGTCATCGCCGACGCGATGCTCCAGCAGGTGCTCACCCGCCCCGACGAGTACGACGTGATCGCGACGATGAACCTGAACGGCGACTACCTCTCTGACGCCCTCGCGGCGCAGGTCGGCGGGATCGGCATCGCGCCGGGCGGCAACATCAACTACGAGTCGGGCCACTCGATCTTCGAGGCCACCCACGGCACCGCGCCGAAGTACGCCGGCCAGGACAAGGTGAACCCCGGCTCGGTGATCCTCTCCGGGGAGATGATGTTCCGCCGGCTCGGGTGGGACGAGGCCGCCGACCTCGTCATCACGGGCCTGGAGGCAGCGATCGCCGACCGGGTCGTCACCTACGACTTCGAGCGGCAGATGGAAGGGGCCACGCTCGTCAGGACGAGCGAGTTCGCCGACGCCATGATCGAACGGATGGGCCGGCAAGCCGCTTCCGGGCAGGGCTGACCCGCGTGGCGGCGAGGCGCCGCGCACCGCGCCTCGGCCCCGAGGACCGCATCGCGCCGCACATCGCGCGCACCGGGCGGTTCCGCAAGGTGGATCCCCTCTCGCCGCGCGAGCTGCCCCCGTTCAGCCGTCTGCTCGCCGGCATCGGCTGGGCGATCCTCGTCGAGGAGTCCCTCCGTCGCGCCTACCGCAGCGTGCGCTCCGCCCGGAACCCCAGGGTCGCGAGGACGGGCCCCCCACGCCCGCCGACCCTCCCGCCGCTCGGGTGACGAGCGGGTAGAATCGCGGGCCACGGCCGGGTAGCCAAGTGGTAAGGCAACGGACTGCAAATCCGTCATTCGCGGGTTCGATTCCCGCCCCGGCCTCGACGTTCCGCACCGCCCCGTGCCTCCGGGCAGCGCGAGAAGCTGCCTCGCGAATCCCGCACACGAAGAAGGCCGGGCCCTCGGGCCCGGCCTTCTCCTAGTACGTGTTCGGGGTCACATCCGCAGGCGACGCACGGCCACGAAGCTCGCGCCACCCACGCCGATCAGTGCGAGACCCGGCAGCAGGAAGGCGAGGCCGGTCGTCGGCAGCGGCGGCCCCCCGGGGGTGGGCGGAGGAGGCGGCTGCGGGGGTGCCGCTGCCGCTGCGCTCACGCCCGCCTCGACGTCGGCGAGGCTCAGCCGCAGCTCGGGCAGCGGGTCGGCGAACGCGCGGATCTGGACCGCCTGGGCCGCGGCCGCGGCGTTCGGGCCCTCCTGGACGACCTCGCTGCCGGCCAGGCTGATGCAGATCCGCAGCGGCGTGCCCTCGGCGAGGCACTGCGAGGCGCCGGGGACCAGTTCGATGACGTCGTAGGACAGCGTCGTCGTGTCGAGGACGCTGACGCGCACGATGGCGGGGTCAGCGCTGGCCTGGCTGTTGACCGCGTCGGTGGAGACCTGGGCGGAGGCCGTGCCGACCTCGACGATCACTAGGCCCTCGATGCCGACGTTGAGCAGCTCCTGGGCCGGCGTCGGGACGAGGACGAGCTTCGCGCCCTGGGCCGTGGCCAACGCGCGGGTCACCCCGCCGGTGTGCACGGACTCGGAGCTGGACGGGCCCACATCGATGGTCGCGAGCGGCACCTGGTCGAGGTTCTCGATGATGAAGTCAAGCGTCTCGCGCAGCCGCGGACCGACGGTCCCGGTCGGGTCGCCCTCGCCGACCGGCCCGAGGATCGAGTCCGAGATGGTCCGCAGCGTGTCCTGCAGCGGCAGGGTCTCCGAAAGGGTGCGCGTGGCGTTCACCGCGACGGTCGCGGCGGCGGCGTCGGCGTTGGCGGTCGGTGCTGCGGTCGCCCGGGCGATCGCGACGCCGACGTTGAGGTCGAGCAGTTCGCGCAGCTCGGCGGGCAGCGTCAGCGCGGTCGCGTCGGTTGGCCCTTCGTTGCCCGGTGCGAACGCCTCGGCGGTCTCACCGAACAGCAGCTCACCGGCTGCCCTCGCGCACGACACCTGACCGGCGGCGCAGCCGTCGTCGGTCGGCCCCGACTGCACGCGGGCGTCGGTGAACCCGATCGTGAGTCCCTGGCCGCCCAGCGTCAGCTCGAGGCCGATGGCGTTGGCCACACCGGCGAAGAGCGGACCGGCCACCGGCGGGGCCGGCGCGGCGCCGTCATCGGGGGCGTCCGGAGCGGGAACGCCGGGTGCTCCCGGCACCCCGGGGAGCAAGCCGCCGGGGTCGGGCACCTGGGCGTAAACCGGCGCGGCAGCCACCAGGAGCGCACCGACCATCAGTGCGGCGACACGTAGTCTCATCACAGCGAACCCCCCGGAGGACCTTGCGGGCCCTCCTGCTCTTGCAGGTCGTGGTACTTGCCGATGCCGTTCCCAACCGAGTCGCGAGGCGGCGCGAGGAACTTGTAACGCTTAACGACCCCCAGCCTTGGCGGTAACGCGATTAGGCGCAAATGCCGCCGTCGCGGGTCAGGGTCGGGGGCAGGAGCATAACGGTTGCGCGCATGGCGCGCGACCGTGCGTGACCTGGCCTATCGCACAGGTTGACGGGGCCCTGATGGCCTCCCCGCCGCGGCGGTCACGCGACGTAGGGCGAAGCCGCGATGAACGCCGCCTCCTCCCGCCCCAGGGCCGTGGCCGGTTCTGCGCCGTTGCAGAGCTCGAGCGCGATGCGGTGCCAGTTGGCGGTCGCGCGCAGGCGGCCGAGGATGGAGTTGACGCCCCACTGGATGCGGTTGAGCAGCAGGTAGTCCGGTGGCAGGTTCAGCTTGCGCAGCAGGTCGACGTAGCCGGCGCGCGGGTCGGTGGTCGCCCGGATGACCTCCCTGGCGAACTCCGGGGTGTAGGTCCACTCGCGGTCGTGCAGGACCGGCTCGTTGAAGAACCGGAACCAGTCCATCAGCCGCTCGCGGTCGAATCGGTGCCCGGGTGGCAGGAACCCCGCGTCGCCGAGCACCGCGACGAGCCGGTCGGTGTCACCGGCGAGCACGGCGCGCAGCTGCTCCTGGATGGCCGCCCGGGTTTCGCGCCCGAACAGCTTCACGCTGCCGAAGTCGAGGAACGCCACGGTGCCGTCACCGGGGAAGAGGTAGTTGCCCGGATGGGGGTCGGCGTTGAACAGCCGGAATCGGTTGAGCGAGCCGAACACGAACCGGTAGATGATCTCGCCGTAGCGCTGGCGGGTCGGCTCGTCGGCCGTCTCGAGCATCGTCGTGAAGTCCATGCCCTCCACATACTCGCTGGTCAGGACCCGGGGTCTGCAGTAGTCGGGGTGGACGGCGGGCACGCGGATGAAGGGATGCCCGTCGTAGCGGGCATGGAAGGCGGCCTGGTACTCGGCCTCCCGCTGGTAGTCGAGCTCGTCGATCAGCCGGTCGCGCATCTCCACCATGAGAGGGCGTATCTGGAGGTTCGGCGAGATCATCTTCGCCATGGGCGCGAAGGCCTCGGCGTTGGCGAGGTCACCCTCGACGGCTTCCGCGACCCCCGGGTACTGCACCTTGACGGCCACCTCCGCACCGCCGGGCAGGCGCGCCCGGTGCACCTGCCCGATGCTCGCGCTGGCCAGCGGCGTCGGCGTCCAGTGCGCGAAGACCTCCTCGGGTCGCGCGCCGAACTCGTCGGCCACCACCTCGGCGATGCGCTCGGGTTCCATGGCCGGCGCCGCGTCGCGGAGGGCGGACAGGACCTCGTGGTAGGTGGCCTGCGCCTCCGCGGGCAGGTCGAGGTCGACGAAGCTCGCGATCTGCCCGACCTTCATCGCCGCACCCTTCATGGAGCCGAGTAGCTCCATGACCTTCGCGGCGGTCTCCGCATGGAACCGCTGGTCGGCGACGTCGCCGTCGCGCAGCCCCCGCACGCGCGAGGCGAGGAAGCCCGCGCTCGTCGAGGCCGACAACCTGGCCAGCTGCGCCCCCCGCTGGGCGCGCCCGCCGAGCTCGGACTTGGCGGTCCTTCGGCGAGGAGGGTCGTCGGCCATGTTGCCAGTGTGCCGCGACCCGACTCCCCGGGAAACGCCCGGAGCGTCCCACCCCCTATGCTGGCAGCCCCCGGGAGGCAGATCAAGGAGGTCGCTGTGCGGGTCGCGTACGTCTTCTCCACGTCAGGGCACACGGCGAGCTACAAGCTCGGCCAGATGATTCTCCCGCAGCTCGAGGAGGGCAGACATGGAGTCGACGTCGTGGGGATGATGTTCTTCGACGACAACAACTACGTGCTTCGCGCGGGCGACCCGGTCGGCGAGCGCCTCGCAAAGGTCGCCGCCGACTCCGGCATGCTGCTCATGATGTGCGACCGCTGCGCGCTCGAGCGGGGCCTCGCGCAGGGCGAGGTGGGGGACTGCAAGGTCTCGGGCACCGTCGAGGGCGTGCAGGTCGGCTGCTTCCCGGATCTCTACGCAGCGCTCGCCGGCAACCCCCCCGACCACGTCATCACCCTCTAACGCCGTCGGCGGGGATGTCACCCGAGAGGGCCGAACTGGCCCTCGGTCGGCTCCGCTCAGCAGAACCAGGGTTCGGTGAGCCGCGGCCTGCCCTCGGTCGAGCCGACGGCCACCGCGGGGGGAGGTGGCTGACCGGCTGCCCGGCGCACCGCGGCGTGCACCTTCAGAAACGTCGCGCCGGCGGGCTCGCCGGAAGCCGCCCCCGCCTCGGCGAGCGCCGCGAGCTCGGCCTGGAGCGCGTCGGTGGCCGGGTCCAGCGGCGTCCAGGCGTAGGTGAGACGCTCGGCGTCGTAGGGGCCCAGGTGCGGCGCGAGCTCCGGACGGTCGAGCAGCAGGGATCCCTCGGGCACCAGCAGCCGGATCGCGTACTGCACGGGGTCGACGTTGGCGATGAGGTCGTGGGCGATGACGAAGTCAACGATGTCGCCCACGTCGTCGACCCGCGTCCAGGGCGTGAACGGCAGGAACGACGGCCGCAGCTCGATGCCGTGGCGGCGGAGCAGATGCACCGCCTCGGCGGCCTCGGCGGCGGTGTGGCCCTTGTCGAGCAGGGCGAGGATGCGGTCGTTCAGCAGCTCGACCGCGCAGACGACGAACAGGCAGCCCGCAGCCGCCATCTGCGCCCAGATCTCCGCGCGGTCGAGAACGTGCTCGACCTTCACCGTGCAGTCGAACGTCACCCCGGGATGGCGCGTGTGGAGTCGCCGCACGATCCTCAGCGCGTGCGCCGGTCCGTTCAGGAAGTCGGGGTCGGCGAACGTGATGTGGCGCGCTCCCGCGGCGACGAGGCCGTCGATGTCGGCGGCGACGACCTGCTCGTCGACCACCCGGAACGTCCCCCCGTACACGGTCGGCACCGGGCAGTGCCGGCAGGTGTGCTTGCAGCCGTGCGTCGCCTCCACCGCGCCGACCAGCCGCCGCTCCCCGTCCACGGCGAGGCGCGCGTAGTGCTCGAGCGGCGGGAGCAGGTCACGGGCGGGCGGCCGGAACGCGCCACGTCCCCGGCCGAGGTGCACGACCGGCTGGCGGGCGAGGCCGCCCGCCCACGCGACGAGCGCCGGCTCGTACTCGCCTGCGAGCAGCTGGTCGGCCAGCCGGCCGACGGTGACGTTCCGGCCGACCGGCGCGTAGAGGCCGTAGAAGCACACGGGGACCGCGGGACGCGCACGACGGACCCGCTCCGCGGCGCGCACCGCGAGGCGCATCGCCGTGTGCATCGGCACGCTGAACGCGATCGCGTCAGCGGACGCCACCGTCGCGTCGTCCCAGGGCTGCACGGACAGGTCGAGGCACGCGACGTCGTGGCCGGCCGCCCGCAGGGCCGCGGCGGGCGACGCGAGGTGGACGGGTTGATGGCCCATCTCGTAGGTGGCGATCAGCAGGACGCGCATCATGGCCACCCTAACCCGCCGCCGCGACGGTGTTGGGGCCGCCGGGCCCGACTCTAGGCGATCTCCACCTCCAGGCGCTCCTCGGCCGCGCGCAGCGCCCGCTCGACATCCTCGGGGGTCTCGCCCCGGGCGAACACGAACCCGAGGTAGCGGTCGCCCTCGGGCAGTGGCCGCACCGGGCGCCCGGGGTTGACGGTCATCTGCACCCCCGCGACGCCGGGAACCGCGCGGGCGGCGTCCTGCCCGTGCACCCCGACGAGGGTGCCCGCCCGTGGGATCGGGAGCATGAGCACCCCCGCGGCGTCGAAGGCGGCGGCCAGGGCGTCGAGTGGCAGGCCGAGGGCGTGGCGCAGGATCACCTCCTCGAGCGACAGCCCCAGGCCGAACCGCAGCGTCCGCGAGCACAGGCCGCCGATGGAGCGGGCGGCGAGCTCGAGCATCCCCACGGTCCCTTCCGGGGTGACGCGCAGCTCGGCATGGACGGGGCCCTCGCGCAGGCCGATGGCCGCAGCCGCGTCCGCCACTGTTGCGGTGACGGCCGCCTGCACCCCTTGGGGCAGGCGCGACGGCGTGACGAGCAGCGTCTCTTCGAACGTGGGCCCCTCCATCGGGTCGGGTTTGTCGAACACCGCGAGGACGTCGAGCGCCCCGTCCCGCAGCAGGCCCTCGACGGCGACCTCGCCACCCGCCAGGTAGCCCTCGACGAGCAGGGTGGGCGGGGCCGCGCCGTCGGCGGCGAGCATCGCGCGGATGCGCGCGCCCGCTGCGGCTGCCGCGGCGGGGTCGTCGGCGCGCAGGACCCCCCGGCTCGCCGACAGCGACACCGGCTTGACGACGCACGGCAGACCGACCTCGCGGGCCAGCGCGGCGACGTCGTCATCCGGCGAGGCGACCCGGAACACCGGCTGCGGCACGCCCGCCCGGGCCAGCGCCTGGCGGAGAACGGCCTTGTCGCGGGTGGCAGCCACGGCGGCGGGCGGGTTGTGCGCAAGGCCGAGCCGCTGGCCGGCCAGCGCGGCGACGAGCACGCCCTGGTCGTCCACGGCCACGACGGCGTCGAACGGCGTTCGCTCGGCCGCGGCCACGATCGTCTCGGCGGCCGCCTCCGGCCGGCGCAGGTCGACGCGGAGGGCGCGCTCGCCCATGAGCCCGGCGAGGGCCTGCCGGCGCTCGCAGGCCACGACGACCTCCACGCCGAGGGCCGCGGCCCCGGCGAGGAAGTCGGGCGCCCGGTACGTCGCGGTCGGCAGCAGGAGCAGGACCCGAGCCATGCACGCTAGGGTAGAGGGCGATCCCCGCGACCGAGGAGCGCACCCAATGAGCGAGCACGAACCGGTCCTCACCGTGACCGATGCCGCCCGTGAGAAGGCGCTGTTGTTCCGCTCGCGAGACGCCAACGCCGACAGGCTCGCCCTCTGGCTCGAGGTCACCGGCGTCCAGGGCGGCAAGTACCAGTACAACATGTACCTGCAGTTCCTCGACCGGGCGGCGCCGGGTGACGTGGTCCAGCACCACGACGACCTTGCGGTGGTCATCCCGGAGGGCAGCGTCGACGCGCTGCGGGGGGCGACCCTCGACCGCACGGGCGACCTCGAGACCGGCGGCATCTTCGTCGACAACCCGAACAGCCCGAGCCCGGCCATCGGCTCCCGCCCGCCGGCGGACCTGTCCGGCGACGTGCCCCAGCGCGTCATCCAGGTGCTCGACCAGCAGATCAACCCGTCCATCGCCGCGCACGGCGGCCGGGCGGAGCTCGTGGCCGTGGAGGACGACACCGCCTACCTGCGCCTGTCCGGCGGGTGCCAGGGCTGTGGGATGGCGTCGGTGACGCTCGGGCAGGGAATCGAGGTCGCGCTGCGTGAAGCGGTTCCCGAGATCGCGAAGGTCGTCGACGTCACCGACCATGCTGCGGGGACGAACCCCTACTTCGAGTCCGCCAAGAAGTAGCGTCGAGTGCCCGGGTCGCCGGCCTCTCGAGCGGCGGGCTCTTCAGGCTCCGATGGACACGACGACGTTCTCGCTCCGTACCGGCCGGGCGTTCAGCTGCACGGACCTCACCGACCGGATCGACGGATGGCTCGCCGGCAGGGGCGACGGCCTCTGCAACGTCTTCGCACCCCACGCGACCGCCGGGATCGCACTGATGGAGACGGGGTCGGGGACGGAGGCCGACCTCGAGACGGTCGTCGACCGCCTCCTGCCGCGTGACGACGGTGTCTGGGTGCATCGTCACGGCAGCCCCGGTCACGGCGCGGACCACGTCCTGCCGGCGCTCGTGTCGTCCTCGATGACCGTGCCGGTGCTCGGGGGGCGTCTGGCCCTCGGCACCTGGCAGTCAGTGGTCCTCGTCGATCCGAACAGGGACAACGCCGAGCGGACCGTCCGCCTGTCGTTCCTCGGCGGATAGCCGCGGGGTCACGGGCGCGACAGCCAGTAACCGACGCAGGTCACGACACCGAGCACGACCGCCACACCACCGCCGACGGCGAAGTTGTTCCACAGCGTCGAGCCGGTGTCGTGCGCGAGCCACGCCCACCAGGCGGTGCACACGGCGCCCCCGACGAGCGCGAGAACGGCCGCGAGGAGGACGAAGGCGCGCTGCGTCCGGGCGGCGGAGGAGGAGACGGCCACCGCACTGTGTGCGCTGCGGGGGCGGGCAGGCGCGGGCGCGGCGGCCCGCGTCGTGCGCACCTGCAACGCCGCGTCCTCCTGGTAGACGTCCTGGAGGTGGTCGGGGATGAACAGGGGGGTGTCGATCGATGGGTCAGGTTGCATGGGTCTGTCCTCTCTGGCTTCAAGAACCCCGTATGGGCGCGCGTGGGCCCTCATGAGATGGGGTTCGGTGAGAAGCGGCGGTGGCTTGACTCGTCCTTCCGGACGGCCCGGCCTCTATAGCCGCGCACCCGGAATGTTCGCCCGGCCAACGCTGTTGACCGGGACAACCGCAGTCACGCACCGTTTTCGAGGAGCATCCGTGCCAGCGCTCAGCGTCGACAACCTCGTGACCCTCCCGAGGGTCCCGCCCACCGACCCGGCGGCCGACCGGCCGCGTCGGGTTCTCGCGGTCACCACCGCCCCCACCGGCTACGAGGGTGAGGGGTTCCCGGTCCGCCGGGCGTTCGCCGGCGTCGACCTGCGCGGCCTCGACCCGTTCATCCACATGGACCAGATCGGCGAGGTCGAGTACGCGCCTGGCGAGCCGAAGGGCACCGCCTGGCACCCCCACCGCGGGTTCGAGACGGTCACCTACATCATCGACGGGCAGATCGCCCACCAGGACTCGCAGGGCGGTGGGGGGCTCATCGCCGACGGCGACACCCAGTGGATGACCGCCGGTGAGGGCATCCTCCACATCGAGGCCCCACCGGAGCAGCTCGTCATGAGCGGGGGGCTGTTCCACGGCTTCCAGCTGTGGGTGAACCTGCCGGCGGAACGCAAGCTCGTCGCTCCCCGCTACCAGGACATCCGCGCGACCAAGGTCGGTCTGCTCGCGTCCGCGGACGGCGCGGCGCTCCTGCGCGTCATCGCCGGTGAGGTCGCCGGGCAGCACGGCCCGGGCGTCACCCACACCCCCATAGCCGTCGTCCACGCCACCCTGCACCCGGGGGCGACGCTCACGCTGCCGTGGCGGCGGGACTTCAACGCCCTCGTCTACACGCTGGCGGGCCAGGGCACCGCAGGAGCCGAGCGTCGGCCACTGCGCACGGGCCAGCTCGCGGTCTACGGCCCCGGCGACACCATCGTGCTCGCCGCGGACGAGAGGCAGGAGTCACGCAGCCCGGCGATGGACGTCATCATCCTCGGTGGCCGCCCCATCCGTGAGCCGGTCGTCGCCTACGGCCCGTTCGTGATGAACACGAAGGCCGAGGTCCTCCAGGCGTTCGCGGATTTCCAGGCCGGGCGCTTCGGGAGGATCCCCCCGTCCCACACCGCCGGGCGCGGCGACGTCCCCTCAGGCTCCTGACGCCCGGGCGGAGTCGGGGAACGGCAGGTTCGCGTAGCCGTCGAGGGCGTCGGGGTTCGCGAGTGCGTCACGGTTGTCGACCCGCTCGCCGGCGACGACCCGGGCCACCGCCTTCTCGACCTTCTTCCCGCTGAACGTGTAGGGGACGTCGGGGACGGCGAACACGTGCGCGGGAACGTGACGGGGGCTCGTCGCCTCACGGATCGCCACGCGGATGCGGTCGGTGAGCGCCTCGTCGAGCGTCACCCCCGAGGCGGGCACGACGCAGAGGACGACCTCGACGTCGCCATCGACCGGGCGGCCGAAGACCACCGCGTCGGCCACCTCCGGCACGGCCGCGAGCGACCGGTAGATCTCCGCTGTGCCGATGCGCACGCCGCCCGGGTTCAGCGTCGTGTCGCTGCGCCCGTAGATCACCACACCGCCCTCGGGGCGGATCTCGATGAAGTCGCCGTGCGTCCACACCCCCGGGTGCGCAGCGAAGTACGCCTCGTGGTAGCGCGTGCCGTCCGGGTCGTCCCAGAACCCGACCGGCATCGAAGGGAACGGACGCGTGCACACCAGCTCGCCCTTCTCGCCGATCACCGGCCTGCCCGCGGCGTCCCACGCCTGGACGGCCATGCCGAGGCTGCGGGCCTGCAGCTCGCCGCGGCGCACCGGCAGCGTCGGCGCCCCGCCGGCGAAGCAGCCGATGAGGTCGGTCCCGCCGGACACCGAGGCGAGCGGGACGTCGTCGCGGACGTTGGCGTAGACCCAGTCGAACTGCTCGGGCGTCAGCGGCGAGCCCGTGGACAGCACCATGCGCAGGCGGGAGAGGTCCGCGAGGTCGGCGGGGCGGGCGCCCGCCCGCTCGTTCGCGGCGACGAACTTCGGGCTCGTGCCGAAGTGCGTGACGCCGGCTCGCTCCGCCAGGCGCCAGAGGGCACCGATGTCGGGGTGGGCGGGGCCGCCGTCGTAGAGGACGATGGTGGCCTCGCTGGCCAGCGCGGACACCAGCCAGTTCCACATCATCCAGCCGGTCGTGGTGAACCAGAACACGACGTCGCCCGGCCGCACATCGCTTGCGAGGCGGTGCTCCGCGAGATGCTTCACCAGCGTCCCCGCGGCGCCGTGCACGATGCTCTTCGGCGCCCCCGTCGTTCCCGACGTGTAGAGGATGTAGACGGGATGGTCGGGTGGAAGGGCGACGAACGCGGGCTCCGTGGCGCCGCCCGCGAGGAGCTGCTCGTACGTCGTCACGGGGTGCGGCCCGACGTCGATGCCGACGCCGGCGAAGTCCACCGTCACCACGTGCGCGACGGCGTCGATGGCCGAGAGCACGCCGCCGACCTTGCCGGCCAGCTCGTGGAGCCGGCCGTTGTAGCGGTAGCCATCCGCGACGGCGAGGACCTTCGGGCGGATCTGCCCGAAGCGGTCGACGACCCCCATCGGGCCGAAGTCGGGGGAGCACGACGACCAGATCCCACCGAGGGAGATGGTGGCGAGCGCGAGCACGACCGTCGCCACGCCGTTCGGTAGGAAGCCGGCGACCCGGTCGCCGGGGCCGACGCCGAGGCCGGCGAGACCCTGCTGGGCTGCGGCGACCCGCCGCCGCAGCTGCCCCCACGTCACCGTCTCGTCCTCGCGGCCCTCGGCGGCGGCGAGGATGGCAGGGCGCTCGTCGGCGCGACGCAGGAGGTTCTCCGCGAAGTTCAGGCGAGCCCCGGGGAACCAGGCGGTTCCTGGCATGCGGACCTCGCCCATGACGCGGTCGTAACCGCGTGAGGCGCGCACGCCCCCGTCCCGCCAGACCGCTCCCCAGAACGCCTCGGGCTCGTCGACCGACCACTGCCACAGCTCGTGGTAGCCGGCGTCGCGGCCGAGGACATCCCGCGTGAAGCGGTGCAGCAGGGTCTGCTCGACCTGGCCGGGCGTGGGCCGCCAGAGGATCGCGCTCATGGCACCGATGGTAGGGACACCCCGGGCGTGGCGGTGTGCGAGGCTGAAGGTTGTGAGCGATCTGGACGTGGCGGCCGACGCGCTGCCGCCGCTGCTGCGGCGCATCGGGCAGCGGCTCGAGCCACGGCGCGCCGAGCTGGTCGCGGCGCTGGCGCGGGCGGCCTACCGGCGTGGCCTGCCCGCGCGAACCGTCGAGCGCGACGCCGACCTGCTCGTCGACCGCCTGGAGGCCGGCCTCGACTTCCTCGACGGCCGCGCGCCGGGGGCCCTGTCGCTGCGGGTCACCAACCCCGACGGGGGGCGCACGGTGGTCGAGGTGAACGTGGAGGACGTCCCGTTCCTGCTGTCGACGATCAGCGAGGAGCTCGCCCACCGTGGCCTGGAGCCGGTCGATGTCGTGCACCCCATCGTCGGCGTCGAGCGCGACGAGGCCGGCACCGTCACGGCCGTGGGTCCCGCCCGTGACGCGGGCAACCGGGAGTCGTGGATCCGTGTCGAGGTGCACCGCGGGCTTCCCGACGCCGAGCTCGGCGAGCTCGCACGGGGGCTGCGGGCGCTCCTCGAGGACACCCTTCGGGCGACGCGGGACCACCCGGCGATGCGGGCCCAGGTGGACGAGGCGGCGTTCGCCACCCGCGCGAGCGCCGGGTCCCGCTACACCGCCGAGGAGGTCGACGAGACGATCGCCCTGCTCGACTGGCTCCTCGACGACCACTTCGTGCTGCTCGGCGCGCGGGAGTACGACCTCGTCGAGGCCGGCGGTCAGCCCGCGGTGGTGACCCGCGCCGGCTCAGGCCTCGGGATCCTCGCCGACGAGGGGTCGTCGCGCTTCGCGGTGCCCGTCGCGCTGGCGGGGGCCCCGCCCGAGGTGAGGGCGCGGCTGGAGGGCGGCGACCTCCTCGTCGTCACCCGCACCGACCACGTCAGCACCGTGCACCGGCGGGAGCGGATGATTGGGGTCGGGGTGAAGAAGGTCAGCGGGGAGGGCGCGCTCGCAGGCGAGTACCGCTTCCTCGGCTTGTTCGCGCAGAAGGCCTTCGGCGAGGCGCCGAGCAGCCTTCCCGTCCTCCGGCGCAAGCTCCGCACGATCATCGAGTGGGAGGACATCGTCGAGCACTCCTACGAGGAGCGCGCCCTGCGCAGCCTCTTCGAGGCCATGCCGAAGCACGAGCTGTTCCAGGCGGACGTCGCACAGCTGCACGCCAACCTCATGGAGCTGCTCGACGCGCAGAGCCGCCAGGACGTGCGGCTGCTGTGCCGTATCGACCGGGCAAGCGCCTCGGTGCTCGTCATCCTGCCGCGGGACCGGTTCAGCGCGAGGATCCGCAAGCGCATCCAGCGGCTACTGAGCGACGCGTTCGGGGCCACGGCCATCGACTACCACCTGTCGATCACCGAAAGCGACCAGGCGCTGCTGCACTTCCTCGTCCACACCGACGGGTCCCCCCCGGCGGTCGCCGTCGACGAGCTCGAGGGGGAGGTCCTCGAGGTGACCCGCAGCTGGGAGGACGACCTCGCGGCGGCCCTCGAGCGGGTCCACGGCGCCGAGCGTGGCCGGCGCCTGTCGGCCGCGTACGCCGGGGTGTTCCCCCCCGGCTACACCGACATCAACCCCGTCACCGAGGCGGTCGCCGACATCGCCGAGCTCGAGCGGCTCACCGACGTGCGGATGGCGCTGCGCGAGGCGCCCGCCGGAGCGGGGGACCGCACCCTGCGCTTCCTGCTCTACAAGTCGGGCGGCGGCGTGGAGCTCTCGACGTTCCTGCCGATCCTCGAGAGCCTGGGCCTGACCGTCGTCGAGGAGGTCCCTCACCGGATCGCCACCCGCCACGCCGGCGAGGTCACCCTTCACGACTTCGGCGTGCGGGCCGGCGCGGGCGTGGCCGTGGACCCCGACCGGGACGGGGCCCGGCTGGCCGACGCGGCCGGCGCGGTGTGGGACGGGCGGGCCGAGGCGGACTCGCTCAACCGGCTCGTGCTCCACGCCGGCCTGTCGTGGGACGACGTCGCGGTGCTCCGCGCCTACCGCCGCTACCGGAGGCAGGTCGGCACGACGTTCACCGAGGCCTACCAGTCCGACGCGCTCGTCGCCCATCCCGAGGTGGCACGTGCGCTCGTGGAGCTGTTCGCCGCGCGCTTCGAACCGGACCTCGGAAGCAGCCCGCACCTCGCCGACGAGGCACGCGCGCGGGTGCTCGCGGGCTGCGACGCCGTGGAGCGGCTCGACTTCGACCGCATCCTGCGCGACTACCTCGGCATGGTCGAGGCCACCCTGCGCACGAACCGCTACCGGCCCGACCGCACGTGCCTCGCGCTGAAGGTGGACAGCGCCATGGTGGCCGGCATGCCGAAGCCGGTGCCCGCCGCGGAGGTCTTCGTGTACGACCCCGGCATGGAGGGGGTGCACCTGCGGGGCGGCCCGGTCGCCCGGGGAGGCATCCGCTGGAGCGACCGGCAGGAGGACGTGCGGACCGAGGTCCTCGGCCTCATGAAGGCGCAGATGGTGAAGAACGCGGTGATCGTGCCCACGGGCGCGAAGGGGGGCTTCGTGCTGAAGCGGCCGCCGGCGGAGGCCGCTGGGGTGAAGCCGGAGGTGCACCGCCTGTACGGCCATTTCATACGCGGACTGCTCGACGTCACCGACAACATCGTCGCGGGCGAGTGCGTCGCGCCCACGGCCGTCCGCCGCCACGACGGCGACGACCCCTACCTCGTCGTCGCGGCAGACCGTGGGACCGCGACCTTCTCCGACACCGCGAACGCGATCAGCGCCGAGTACGGCTTCTGGCTCGGCGACGCGTTCGCGTCCGGCGGCTCGACCGGGTACGACCACAAGGCGATGGGCATCACCGCGCGGGGTGCGTGGCTGGCCGTGCAGCGCCACTTCCGCGAGCTCGACATCGACGTGCAGAGCGAGCCCGTGACCGTCGTCGGCATCGGCGACATGTCCGGCGACGTCTTCGGCAACGGCCTGCTGCAGAGCGCGGCGGTGCGGCTCGTCGCCGCCTTCGACCATCGCCACGTCTTCCTCGACCCGGACCCCGACCCTGCGGCCAGCTACCGCGAACGGCGGCGCTTGTTCGCCCTCGCGGGCTCGTCGTGGGCCGACTACGACACCTCGGTGATCAGCCGTGGCGGTGGCGTGTGGTCGCGTGAGACGAAGTCGGTGCCGCTGTCCGAGGAGGTCCGCCGGCTGCTGCGGGTCGACGAACCGGCCCTCAGCCCTCCCGAGCTCATCCGGGCGCTGCTCACCGCACCGGTGGACCTGCTGTTCGCCGGGGGGATCGGGACGTTCGTGAAGTCGTCGCGAGAGAGCCACGCCGACGTCGGGGACCGGGCCAACGACGCGGTCCGCGTGGACGCCGACGTCCTCGGCGCGCGCGTGGTCGGCGAGGGCGGCAACCTTGCGCTCACGCAGCGGGCCCGCATCGCGTACGCGCGCCGGGGAGGGCGCTGCAACACCGACGCCATCGACAACGCGGGCGGGGTCGCGACGTCCGACCGCGAGGTCAACCTCAAGATCCTGCTCGGGACGGCCGTCGAGCGCGCCCGCCTGCCACCCGGGGAGCGCGACCGCCTCCTCGCCGCGATGACCGACGAGGTCGCCGCCGGGGTCCTCCGCGACGTCGACCTGCAGACCTGGGCCGTCAGCCGCGAGGTGGCCACCAGCCAGCAGGCCATGGCCGCCTACGAGCACCTCATGACCGAGCTCGCCGAGGAGGAGACCGACGGCCGGCGACCGGGGCGCCTGGATCGGGCGGTGGAGGCGCTGCCGTCGAGCGGTGAGATGGAGCGCCGGCGCAAGGCGGGGGCCGGCCTCACACGCCCGGAGCTCGCGGTCCTGCTCGCCTACGCGAAGATCGACCTCGCCGGCCGGCTCCTCGCCTCGGACCTGCCGGACTGGCCGCCGCTCGCGCCGGCGCTCGTCGGGTACTTCCCCACGCAGGTCGCCGAGCGCCTGCCCGACCTCGTCGGCGACCATCGGCTGCGCCGCGAGCTCGTCGCCACCGTCGTGGCGAGCGAGATCGTGAACCGCATGGGCATCACCTACGTCAGCCGGACCCGCCACGAGCGGGGTTGCGCGGCGCACGAGGTGGCTGCGGCGTTCTGGGCGGCACGCGAGGTGGCCGGCGCGGACGCGCACTGGCGCGGCGTCGACGAGCTCGACGCCGCGGTGGCCCCCGCACTGCAGCTCGAGCTGGCCGCCGAGGCCGGCGGGCTCGTCGACGCGCTCACCCGCCGCTACCTCGGTCAGGCGGACCTTCCCGCGCTTGCCGACGCGGTCGCCCGTGACCGTGCGGCCTTCCTCGAGCTCGCAGGGGGCGCCGTGCAGCTCGGGTCACCCACGCGCCGTGCCGCCCTGCGTCGACGGGTCGACCGCTACGCCGACCTCGGCGTCGACGAGGGGCTCGCCAGCCGGATCGTGACCGCATCCCAGCTCACGTTCGTGCCCGACGTCGCCGCGGTCGCGCGCGACAGCGGCCGGTCGGTGCTCGAGGTGGCCGAGGTCTTCCTCGCCGTGTCCGAGCTCCTGCCCCTCGAGGTGCTCCACGCCCGGCTGCGCGACCTCCCGGTGGAGACGCACTGGGAGCGCTGGCAGGCCCGGGGCCTCACCGACGAGCTGCGCGACCTCCGTATGCTCGCCGCTGACCGGGCCCTGCGCGAAGCGCCCGGGACCGGTGCGCCGGGCAGCGTCAGGCGGCTGCTGGCCGCACGCGGCCCGGCGCGCGCACGCGTCGACGACATCCTCGCGCGCCTCCGGCGCGAACCCGAGGCAGGACTCGACGGGGTGGCGGTGGCCGTCCGGGCCCTTCGCGAGCTCCTCGCCTGACCCGGCCCGCGCGTCAGCGCGTCAGCGCTGGTCCATGGGCACGTAGTCGCGCTCGCTCGGACCGGTGTAGATCTGACGTGGCCGGTTGATCCGGGTGTCGGGGTCCTTCGTCATCTCCCGCCACTGAGCGATCCAACCCGGGACCCGCCCGATGGCGAACATCACCGGGAACATGTTGAGCGGCAGGCCCATCGCCCGGTAGATCAGCCCCGAGTAGAAGTCGACGTTGGGATAGAGCTTGCGCTCGACGAAGTAGTCGTCGGACAGGGCGGTCTCCTCGAGCGTGCGGGCGATCTCGAAGAGCGGGTCGTCACCCACGAGCTTCGCGATGACGCGATCGGCGGTCGCTTTGATGATCTTGGCCCGGGGGTCGTAGTTCTTGTAGACCCGGTGGCCGAACCCCGGCAGACGGAAGGGGTCGTCGCGGTCCTTGGCCCGACGGATGAACGTGTCGACGTCGTCGTCGGAGGCCTGGATGGCGAGCAGCGTCTCGACGACGTCCTGGTTCGCGCCCCCGTGGAGGGGCCCCCACAGGGCGGTGATGCCCGCGGAGATGGAGCCGAACAGGTTGAGGTGGCTCGACCCGACCATCCGCACCGTGGAGGCGGAGCAGTTCTGCTCGTGGTCGGCATGGAGGATGAACAGTAGGGTGAGCGCCCGGGCGACCTCCGGGTCGACCTGGTAGGGCTCGGCCGGCACGGCGAACATCATGTGGAGGAAGTTCTCGGCGAAGCCGAGGTCGTTGCTCGGGTAGATGTAGGGCATGCCGATCGAGGTCTTGTACGCCCACGCCGCGACGGTCGGCAGCTTGGCCATCAGGCGGTAGATCGAGATCTCGACGTCCTGCGGGTTCGAGGGGTTGTAGTGGTCCTGGTAGAACGTCGACAGCGCACAGACGGCGGAGGCGAGGATCGCCATCGGGTGAGCGTCCGTGGGGAAGGCGTCGAAGAAGCGACGCATGTCCTCGCGGAGGAGGGTGTGGCGGGTGATGTTCGTGCTGAAGGCGTCGAGCTGTTCCCGCTTCGGCAGCTCGCCGTAGATGAGGAGGTAGGCGGTCTCGAGGAACGTGGAGTGCTGCGCCATCTGCTCGAGCGGATAGCCGCGGTAGCGCAGGATCCCCGCCTCGCCGTCGATGTAGGTGATCGAGCTCTTGACCGACCCCGTGTTGGCGTAGGCGGGGTCGTACGTGATGTAGCGGGTGCTGGCACGGAGCTTGGTGATGTCGAAGGCGCGCTCGTCTTCGGTCCCCACGATCAGCGGGGCCTCGTACGTCTGGCCGTCAAGCTCGATGCGTGCGTGATCGCTCATGACCCATCCTCGAGGCTCGCCGACTGGTGCCACGAGCCTACCCGCCGACCTCCCGGCTCTCCCCTCGTGGGGGGTCGCCCGTGATCGAACCGGCGGGCGGTCAGGCCGCGCCCTGCCGGCGGAGCAGCTCCCGCGCAGCTTCCTCCGACAGGACGCCGTTCGTGAAGCGGCAGATGCTCGCCACAGCCTCGTCGGTCGTGACGAGGCCCGCCCCGATCGCGTCGCGGAGCTTCGCGACGTGCTCGGCGAGGCCCTCCTCGTCTATCGGCTTGGCCGCCCCGCCCCCCACCGCGCAGGCCGGCGCCTCGTCGCGGGCGGCGGTGCGGGGGTCGAGGGGTGCTCGCCCTGGCGGGCGTCGTGGATGGACTTGGCCACCAGCACCACGATGACGATGATGATGGTGAGCAAGATGAAACCCGGCATGACGGTTGCTCCTCCTCGCACTGCACGACGCCTGCGGGTTGTACCCCGGGCTCCACGGCCGCCATGCCGATGAAGCCGACGCTCGCTCCCGCGATTGTGGCACGGCTGCGCGCGCACCTCGACCGGTTGTACGGGCCCGCGGAGGCGGCCGAGGCCGCGGACCGGCTCGTGGCGCTGTGCGAGCGGTTCCTCCCAGGGCGGCAGGCGCCGGCCCGTCCCCTGTTCGACGAGACCGACGTCGTCGTCATCACCTATGCCGACCAGCTGCACGAAGCGGGCCGGCCGCCCCTGCAGACGCTGCGAAGCTTCTTCGCCGACCACCTCGCGGGCACGGTCACGGGCGTGCACCTGCTGCCCTTCTACCCGTGGACCTCCGACGACGGGTTCGCCGTCGTCGACTACCTCCAGGTCGACCCGGCGGTCGGGTCCTGGGACGACGTCCGTGCCCTCGCCGCCGACGTGCGGCTCATGGTCGACGCCGTCGTCAACCACGTCTCCTCGCAGAACTCGTGGTTCACCCGGTGGCGGTCGGGCGACGACCACGAGGGCTGGTTCATCGAGGTGGATCCGGCCACGGACCTCTCGGCGGTGACGCGACCTCGTCCGCAGCCGGTGCTCACCCCGTACGAGTCCGCCGGCGGCCTCCGCCACGTGTGGACCACCTTCAGCCCCGACCAGATAGACCTCAACTACGCGAACCCCGACGTCCTGCTCACCGTCACCGAGGTGCTGCTCACCTACGTGGCGAACGGGGCGCAGATCCTACGCCTCGACGCCGTCGCGTACCTGTGGAAGCGGCTCGGCTCGTCCTGCATCCACCTGCCCGAGACCCATGAGGTGATCCGGCTGTGGCGCAGCGTCCTGGACGCGGTCGCCCCGGGCACCCTGCTCATCACCGAGACGAACGTGCCCCACGCGGAGAACGTCAGCTACTTCGGCGACGGCGGGGACGAGGCGCACCTCGTCTACCAGTTCCCTCTCGCCCCGCTCGTGCTGTCGGCCTTCCACCTTGCGGACACGACGACGTTGCAGGAGTGGGCGGCCGGCCTGTCCACGCCCTCGGACACGACGGCCTTCTTCAACTTCCTCGGCTCCCATGACGGGGTGGGGGTACGGCCCGCCGAGGGGCTTCTCACCCCCGCGGAGATCGCCCAGCTGTGCGACCTCGCGACGGCTCACGGCGGAGGCGTGTCCTACAAGGCCGACGCTGACGGCGGCATGAGCCCCTACGAGCTCAACACCGTCTACTTCGACGCCCTGACGGAGGTCGACTCCGCCGAGCCCGCGCCGGTGCAGGTCGACCGCTTCCTCTCGGCCCAGTCCATCCTGCTGGCGCTCGCGGGGGTTCCCGGCATCTACGTGCAGGCGCTGCTCGGCAGCCGCAACTGGCACGAGGGCGTGAAGCAGACAGGACGCCTGCGCACCATCAACCGCCGCAAGTTCGATCGGGCTCTGCTCGAGGCGGAGCTCGCCGACGAGACGAGCTTGCGTGCACTGGTGTTCGGTCAGTTCCGGCAGCGGATCCGTGTCCGCACCGCCGAGCCCGCGTTCCACCCCACCGGCGCGCAGCGCGTCGTACCGACACCACCTGGCGTCTTCGCCCTCGAACGCAGCGCCCCGGACGGCTCCTCGACGGTGCTCTGCCTCCACAGCGTGACGGGGCGGCTCCAGACGTGCACCGTCGCGCAGGCCGGCGGGGTCTACACCGATCTCGTCACCGGGAGGGGCTACCGCAGCGGCGCCGGTGGCGCACTGCGCGTCGAGCTGCCCCCCTATGCCGTGCGCTGGCTGCGCCGGCACGCCTGACGGCGCCGGGTGCGCGCTAGAGGACGCGTGCGGCGCCGAGGAGGCGGCGGGGCGCCGACGGTGCGGGATCGGCCGCGCGCGCACGCAGCGCGAAGGCGAGCTCCTCGCCGATGACCGTCTCACCGGCGGCCGCCCGCCGGACCCCGTCGAGCAGCACGCGTGAGGGCACGCTCTTGCTGAGGAAGCCGTCGGCGCCCGCGTCGAGCGCCTCGCGGAGGTCGAGCGCGCCGTCGGAGGCGCTGAGGACGAGGACCGGCGTCCTGGACCCCGAGGCCCGGAGGCGCCTGGCCACGTCGAGGCCGTCCTGCCCGCCGAGGCGGAGGTCGAGCAGGACGAGGTGGGGGTCTTGCGCCGCGATGACCGCGCAGGCCTGGCCGACCGACGGCGCCTCACCGACGACGGTGATGTCCGGGCAGCTGTCGAGCAGCATCACGAGCGCGGCGCGGATCGCGTGATGGTCCTCGACGATGACGACGCGCGTCTGCCCACCGGTGCTGGCGCCGTCGCGGGCGGTGAGGGTGTGCGGCATGATCTCCCACGCTTGTCGTTGCGGGCCGGAGCTTCGGTGCGCTACGGCCGGTGCCCTTTCCCACCGGCCGCAGCGCACTGCTCTTCTGCTCGGACGTTCGCGCCGGGTCCTGTAGAGAAATTCCTTTTCGCCCGCTCCGGGGACGGGCGTCAGGGCCGGTCGAGCGAGCGCAGGGGCGGCCGCTCGACGATCGCGACCTCCGTGCGCATCTCGCTCACGCGCCCCTCGTCGGTACGGCCGAACTGCGTGTAGGTGCGGGGGAGCGCTTCGGCGAGCGTCGCGCGCTGCTCGTCGCACAGGCGGCGGACGGCGACCTTGGCGATGGCGTAGGCCATCACGGACAGGTCGGCCAAAGGCTGGTTGTTGTGGACCCGCACGCCGAGGTCGACCTGCGCGATGGCATCACGCCCGGCATGCGCCAGCGTGTCGACGAGCAGTCCCAGCTCGACCCCGTAGCCGGTGAAGAAGGGCAACGCCTCGAGCAGCTGCCGCCGGCCGGCGTATTCGCCGGCGAGGGGCTGGACGAGACCGGCGAGAGCGGGCCAGAATAGGTTGAGGAGGGGGCGGGCGAGGAGCTCGGTGACCCGCCCGCCGCCGGCTCGGTCGCGTAGGTCGCCCACGGTGAGCGGCCGGTCGTAGAAGCCCTTCACGAGCTGCACGCCGGGCTCGCAGAGCAGGGGACCGAGCAGTCCCCACACGAAGCGGGGGTCGGGGTTGCGGATGTCGGCGTCGACGTAGGCGACGATGTCGCCGGAGGTCACCGACAGGCTCCGCCACAGCGCGTCGCCTTTGCCGCATGCCGGACCGTACTGGGGCAGGATCGCGCTGTCGTGGTGCACCCGCGCCCCCGCTTCGGCAGCCACCTCGGGCGTGCCGTCGGTCGAGCCGCCGTCGACAACGACAAGCTCGTCGACGAGGGCGCCCGCGAGGGTCGCCACCGCCGCCACCATCGCGCCGATGGTCTCCGCCTCGTTGCGGGCGGGCAGGACGACGCTCACGGTGGTGCCGCTGGCCTGCTTGCGACGGGTAAGGTCGGCGACGGAGAACTGGTCGCTCGCGAACGTCCGCGCGGCGAACCAGGTTCCCGTGCTGTCACCGACCGTCATTGCACCTCGAGCGTGCCCTCCATGCCCGCCTGCCGGTGCCCGGGGACGCTGCAGTAGTAGGTGTAGGTCCCGGGCTCGAGCTCGATCGTGCCGGTAGCGGACTCCCCGCCGGGTGCCTCCACGACCGTCTCGTCGCCGGCTTCCTCGAACGTGACGTCGTGCGGCGCTCCGCCCTTGTTGTCGATCGCGATGGTGAGCTCGCCGGCGGGGGCGGTCGCCGGCGCCTCGGAGAAGTCGATGTCGATGGCGACGAAGACGAGGGCGTCCTCGGGGAAGGCCTCGCCCTCGGCGCCCTCCCCCTCACCACCCTCTCCCTCGGCGGCCGCCTCCTCTTCGTGGTGGATGGGCCGGATGCCTGCGGCGGCGCCGGCGGCGCCGGCCGCGGTGACGCCGACCATGCCGACGACGAGGCCGACGCCGAGGGCCCGAGCGGGCAGGTGCGGGCGCGCCGCCACGAACGCGGCGAGCACGAGCACATAGGCGGCGACGAGCAGGGCGATGAACACCGCGGACATCTCGGGAACGGCGAGGAGCACCCGGGACAGGCTGAAGGCGAAGATGCCGAAGCCGGCGAGCACCGCCAACGGCAGCATGAACGGAACGAACACCCGCTCGCGGAAGTCCTGGTTCATTCGGTCCTCGTCGTCGGCTGAAGGTTCACGGCCTCGATGTCGCCTTCGAGGTCACGCCAGTAGAGCGCGTCGGGCCCACCGGACTCGCTCTCGCTCGCCCAGCGGAAGAAGAGCACGGCGATCGTCCCCCACAGGATGAGGCCGCCGCCGATCTTCATGAGCAGGCCCGCGATCTGCTGGTCCTGCACGACGGTCATGAAGTCCCACAGGCGGGGCGCCTCGGCGTACGCCCGGTACAGGGCCCCCTCGGAGAAGGTGAGGAACGACGCGGGCACCGTCGGCACGATCGAGTGCGCGAACAGGTAGGTCATGCGTCCGGGGTAGGACAGGTGCGGCAGCTCGGGCAGCGGGGAGAGCACCGGCCACCACAGCAGGACGCCGAGCCCGATGGTCATGGCGTGCAGGGTGAAGTGCAGTGGGGCGCTCTGCACGGAGGCGTTGACGATGACCGGCCAGTGGGTCGCCGCTATGAACGCGTTCACGGCGACGAGGGCGACGAGGGGGCGGGTGAGGACCCGCGCCACGGCGAACACGGCCGCGGGCCGCAGCAGGCGCCGCAGAAGCCACCCGGGGGTGCCGAGGATGAGCAGCGCCGGGACGGCGTACAGGAAGATCATGTGCTGCAGCATGTGGACGCTGAACAGGTAGCTCTCGGCGACGTGGTGGATGGGCCAGTCCGCCGCCACCCACAGCAGCGCCACGCCGGAGACGAAGCAGACCCGTTGGTTGCGGCTCGCGGGGCGGCGCCCTGGCGCGAGCTTCGGCCCCCACGCGGACAGCGCGTAGAGGTAGCCCCCGACGAGCGCGACGACGAGGAGCCAGGCGTCGGGGTGGGGCTCCCAGGACAGGACCGCCTCGGGCATCGTCAGGCCTGCACCATTGGGGTGCCGAGGAACATCGTCGCGATGACGATCCCGAAGACCGTCGTCGCGAGCGCCAGGCCGACGAGGAACACCCGCCGGAACAGGCGGTGGTCGAAGCGCAGGTGCATGAACCAGGCGACGACGAGGACGAACTTCAGGGCGGTGAGGAAGAGCAGGGCGGGGACCGTCACCTGCCGGATGACGGGGGCGAAGTAGAGGGCCACCTCGATCGCGGTCAGGACCGCGAGGATGACGCCGATCTGGACGTACTCGGTGACACCCGGGTGCCAGCCGTGCTCGGACTCTGCCATGGGGGCGCTACTCCGCGGGGATGAGGTAGACGACGGTGAACAGGACGATCCACACGATGTCGACGAAGTGCCAGTAGAGGCCGATGTTCTCCACTGTGCCGTCGTGCGCGGGGGTCAGGCGTCCGAGGAACGACGCGCCCCACATGCCGAGCAGCATGAGGATCCCGACGGCCACGTGGACGCCGTGGAAGCCCGTGAGCACGAAGAACGACGAGGAGAACGCGCTGGTCGTCAGCCCGAACCCCTCCTCGACGAAGAACGT
This sequence comes from Egibacteraceae bacterium, assembly GCA_035540635.1. Taxonomy (NCBI): domain Bacteria; kingdom Bacillati; phylum Actinomycetota; class Nitriliruptoria; order Egibacterales; family Egibacteraceae; species Egibacteraceae bacterium. The sequence continues at coordinate 40,017 of DATLGH010000024.1, forward strand.
GAACTCGTAGATCTGCCCTGCGAGGAACGTGGAGCCCATGGCGGCCGTGGCGAGGGTCCAGATGCGGAAGCGGCGCATGTCGCCGGCCTGTATCGCCGCGAGCGCGAGCACCATGCCGAGGGAGGACATGAGGAGGATGAACGTCGACACCGAGGTGAAGGGGATGTCGAAGATCTCCCCGGGCCCCGGGCCGTCGGCGAGCTCGTCGAGGTAGATGAGGTAGGTGGAGATGAGCGCGCCGAAGAACAGGCACTCGGACGCGATGAGCGTCCACATCCCCATCTTCTCGTTCGACAGACCGAGGCTGGTGTGGTGGCCGTCGTCGCCCCGCTCGGCCGGCTGGATCGCTGCCGCTGCTTCCGCCACTGCTAGTGCTCCTCCACGCTCGGCTCGAGTGCCCAGGCGAACAGTCCGCCGATGGTGATGAGGCCCCCGAGACCGATGAGGATGGGGGAGAAGATCACGCCGTAGGCCATGATCGGGACGCCGATCGACGCCACGAGCGGGTAGTACGAGGGGTCGGGCATGTGGACGCCGTGCGCGTCGCCGGCGCCGGCGTCGTGCGCGTCCGCCGCGGCGGGGGAGTCGGCCGCGCCTCCTGAAGGCACCCGCATCGGCTGGCGGCCGGGCTCACCGACGGCGTACTTGCGGTTCCACAGCTCGTCGCGCGCGCTCACCTGCGGGACGACGTCGAAGTTGTGCGGCGGCGGCGGGGAGGTCGTCGTCCACTCCAGGGTCCGGGCGTCCCACGGGTCGTTGCCCGCCGGGCGACCGTTCTTGCGGCTCTTCAGGACGTTGACGATGAAGACGACGAAGCCCAGGGCGATGACGAAGGCCCCGATGGTCTCCACGAGGTTCCAGAAGTTCCATCCCATGCCGTCGGGGTAGGTCGCCACGCGGCGGGGCATGCCCTGGAGGCCGAGGATGTGCATCGGACCGAAGGTCACGTTGAAGCCGATGAGCATGAGCCAGAAGTGAAGCTTGCCGAGCCTGTCGTTCATGAGCCGGCCCTTGACCTTCGGGAACCAGTAGTAGAAGCCGGCCATGAGCCCGAACACCGCGCCGCCGAACAGCACGTAGTGGAAGTGGGCGACGATGTAGTAGGTGTCGGTCTGCTGGTAGTTGTGCGGCACGATCGCGTGCGTGACGCCCGACAGCCCGCCGATGGTGAACATGGCGACGAGGCCGATGGCGAACAGCATCGGTGTGGTGAAGCGGATCTGGCCGCCCCACAGTGTGGCGATCCAGTTGAAGATCTTGATGCCCGTCGGCACCGCGATGAACATCGTCGACAGGGCGAACGCGGCGTTGGCGACCGGCCCGAGACCGACGGCGAACATGTGGTGCGCCCATACCCCCCAGCCCATGAAGCCGATGGCGATGCCGGAGAAGACGATCGCCGTGTAGCCGAACAGCGGCTTGCGGCTGAACACCGGCAGGATCTCGCTGACGATCCCGAAGGCGGGCAGGATGAGGATGTAGACCTCGGGATGGCCGAAGAGCCAGAACATGTGCTGCCAGAGGACCGGGTCGCCGCCCTGCGCGGGGTTGAAGAAGTTCGAGGCGAACCGGATGTCGAACATCAGCTGCCAGAGGGCGACACCGATGATCGGCATGGCGAACAGCATGAGGACGCTCGTCACGAACGTCATCCACACGAACACCGGCATGCGCATGAGCGTCATGCCGGGAGCGCGCAGGTTGAGGATGGTGACGATGAAGTTGACCGCGCTCGCCAGCGACGCGATGCCGGCGATCTGCAGGCCGAGTGAGTAGAAGAGCATGCGGAAGTTGAGTTCGCTCGAGAAGCCCAACGTCTCCCCGAGCGGGTCACCGCCGAGGATGGACAGGGGGGCGTAGCCGAACCACCCGCCGTCCGGCAGACCACCGAGGAAGATGCTGGAGAACATGAAGATGCCCGCGAACAGGAAGATCCAGTACGACAGCGCGTTCAGCCGGGGGAACGCGACGTCGCGGGCGCCGATCATGAGCGGCAGGAGATAGTTGAAGAACGCGGCCGACAGCGGCATGACCCCGAAGAAGATCATCGTGAGGCCGTGCGTCGTGAAGAGCTGGTTGTACTGGTCGCGGGTGAGGAACGCCGCGTCGGGGCTCGCAAGCTGCACCCGGATCAGGAGGGCCTCCACGCCACCGAGGAGGAAGAACAGGAAGGCGGTGACGAAGTAGAGGATCCCGATCTTCTTGTGGTCGATCGTCGTGAACCAGCTCGACGGGCCGGTCGTCGCCTTCGGCCGGCGGAAGGCGCTTTGCCCCGTAGCCGGCCGCTCCGCGGTCGCCGTCACCGCTGCCCCCTACCGCTGCGCTGCTCGATGGTCATGGCAGGTCTCCCGTTGCACCGTGTCACTGGAGGGTCTGCAGGTACTCGACGAGCGCCTCGACCTGGTCGTCGGCGAGGCCGAGGTTGGGCATCTGCGCACCGGGCTTGACCCCCGGCGGGTTGCGGATCCACGCGCCGACCTGCTCGGGGTCGTCGTTCTCGAAGATGCCCCCGCCGAAGATCTCGCGGGTGGCGAAGTGGGTGAGGTCGGGCCCGACGCGGACGCCGGCGTTCTGCGGGTGGCCGTCGATGACGTGGCAGGCGACGCAGTGAACGCCGAACAGCTCCTGGCCCTCCGCCGCGAGGCCCTGCAGGTCGGTGTCCGCCGGCTGCGCCTGCTCGTCGAGCCAGGTCGTGAAGTCCTCGACGGTATGGGTGACCACCTGGAAGCGCATCTCGGCGTGGGCCAACCCACAGAACTCCGCACATTGGCCAGAGTAGCGCTGGCCCGGTTCCTCAGCCTCGATGCGCATGATCCGCTCGTAGCCGGGGATGACGTCCTGCTTGCCGGCCAACCGCGGGACCCAGAAGCTGTGGGCCACGCCGGCGAGGGACTGGGCGCTGCGCGACCCGTCGGGGTCGGCCTGGTCGAACGTGTCGGGAATGCCGGGATGCAGCGCCTCCATCTGCAGGCGCACCGCCCGGTCCACGGGGATGTGGAGCTCGTTGGCCGTGACGACCCCCCGGCCCTCCTCGCCGAGGTACTCGAACTCCCACCAGAACTGCTTGCCGATGACCCGCACGGCGAGGGCCTCCTCGCCCGGGTCCTCGGCGAGGGCGAAGATGCCGCCGACGGTGGGGACGGCGATGACCGCGAGGATGAGCGCGGGGATGGCCGTCCAGATGAGCTCCAGGCGGGTGTTGCCGGCCACCTGGCGCGGCGGCTGGTCCTGGCCACGGTCGCGGAAGCGGATGACGGCGACGAGGATGAGCCCCTGGACGAGCACGAAGACCGCCACCGCGATGGGGAACACGAGGTTCCACAGCCCGTCCTGGAACCGGGCGATGGGACCGGCGGGGTCGAGTGCGTTCTGTGGGAGCTCCCCGGGCGTGTCACCGCCGATGGCGCACCCGCCGAGCAGCAGGGCGGCACCGAGCAGCAGCCCCCAGCCCGGAAGGGGGCGTCGAGCCCTCATCTCTCCTCCGTGTTCCGCAGCGTGTGCTCCGCAGCGTCGAGCAGGGCCACCGACGTGACGGGAGGCTGCGCGCATCCTGCTCCGCACTTCCTTGGTCGTTCGGCCGGCCGGTCGGACGGCTCGAGGGGACGGCGCGAGCCGCTGGGGCGGTAGTGTGGCATGAGCGGGGCTCCGACACGAAATACACCGGCGACCCGCCTCACGCGGAGGCGGCCGGGCGCGCGGCGGGGTTACCGTTCGGCCATGGACAGCACCCCGGACAGGGGGACCACGGGCTCCCGCATCGAGGTGGCCCTGCGGCGGCTCGCCGTCGGCTACCGCGCCGTGGGCGCCGTGTGGCTCACGCTGCTCGCGTTGACCGCGGCCGTCCCGGGTGTGAGCACGGTGACGGCCGACCCGCTCGTGACCGGCGCGACGATCGTGCTCGTGGCGGGCTGGTCGGCGTTGACGGGCCTCGTCGCCGCCCGCCGGCCCGCGGCGCTCGCCTCGCCCGCGTGGTTGGCCGCCGACGCGACGGTGGCGGTCGCGACGATCCTGGCCCCGTCGGTGGCGGGGGCGGGAGCGGCGGCCTTCTACGGCGGCTACCCGTTCTCCTCGGTGCTCCTCGCGGCGACCATGCGGGGACTGGCAGGAGGTCTGCCGGTCGGGGCCGTGCTCGCCGTCGCGGCAGTCGGCAGGCTCGCCGCCGAGGGCGCGCCCGCGCTTCCCGAGGCGCTCGGCTCGGTGATCCTCTACCTCGCCGGGGCGGGACTCGTCGCCTGGGGAGCCGACGTGCTGCGGCGCCAGGACGCGGAGCGCCGGGCTGCCGAGGCGACGCTGGCCGTCGAGCGGGCCGAACGTGTCCGCTCGCAGGAGCGTGCCGAGACGGCGGCGCACCTTCACGACTCGGTCCTCCAGACACTCGCGCTCATCCAGCGGGCGAGTGACGACCCCGCCGGTGTGACCGCGCTCGCCCGCAGCTGCGAGCGCGAGCTCCGCGGCTGGCTGGCCGGCGCCGCGGCCCCCGACGGCCGGCGCTTCGGCGACGCGGTGCGCGTCGCGGCGGCGGAGGTGGAGGCGGCCCACCACGTGACGGTCGACGTCGTGACCGTCGGTGACGCCGCCCTCGACACGCCGCTGGCAGCGCTCGTGGCCGCGGCGCGCGAGGCACTCGTCAACGCCGCCAAGCACGCCGGCGTCGACCGCGTCTCGCTCTACGCGGAGGCCGGCCCCGGCGGCTTCGAGGTCTTCGTCCGGGACCGTGGCGCCGGCTTCGACACCGACGGGGTGGCACCCGACCGCCGGGGCATCGCCGAGTCGATCGTCGGCCGGGTCCGCCGTCACGGCGGCGAGGCGAGCGTGCGCTCCGCCCCCGGACAGGGCACGGAGGTCCGCCTGCGCCTGCCGATTCCGGGCTCGTGAACCGCCGAGCGGTGAGCGAGGGCGACGCCGCCTATGCGTCAAGGGTGCGGCGGTCGGTCGCGGCACCGCGCGCCGAGAACACCGACCTGCGATCATGAGCGGCATGCGCGAGCGCGCCAAGGTCTTCCTCGTCGACGACCACGCCCTGTTCCGCGCGGGCATCCGCAGCGAGATCGCCGACCGCGTCTGGATCTGCGGTGAGGCCGCCGACGTGCCCGCGGCGGTGGCGGGCATCGTCGCGCACGCCCCGGACGTGGTGCTGCTCGACGTGCACCTGCCGACGGTGCCGGGTGCCGGTGGGGGCACCCCCTGGGCCGGTGGCGACCAGACCGGGGGCCGTGCGGTAATCGAGGGCGTCAGGGCGGCGGGCAGCGACGCGCGCTTCCTCGCCCTGTCCGCCTCGGACAGCCCTGAGGACGTCATCGGCCTCGTCCGTGCCGGCGCGCGCGGGTACGTGACGAAGACGGTCTCCGCCGACGAGCTCGTCGACGGCATCCGGCGGGTGGCTTCGGGCGACGCCGTCTTCAGCCCCCAGCTCGCCGGCTACGTCCTCGACGCGTTCGCCGCGATCCCGGTAGCCCAGGTCGACGACGACCTCGCGACGCTCACCCGCCGGGAGCGCGAGGTCCTCCAGCACGTCGCTCGCGGCTACACCTACCGGGAGATCGCCGAGCAGCTGTTCATCTCCGTGAAGACGGTGGAGACGCACGTGTCCGCGGTGCTGCGCAAGCTCCAGCTGCCGAACCGCCACCAGCTCTCGCGCTGGGCGGCCGAGCACAACATCCGCTGACCCGCGCCGGGGAGACGGCCGCCGGGCGGGTGGCGGGTTACCCCCCACCTCGCCGGCGGAGGCGATCAGGTCACCCCGAGCCGAGGATCAGGGTGATCCCCGAGGCGCGCGGGAAGCACCGCGGGCGACAGTGAGCCGACGGCCGCACCCGCGGCCCCCGTCGGGAGGCTTCTCCATGCGCCAGCTCGCCAACCACCGGCTGTGCCGCCGCATCCTGGCCGGCGCGGGCCTGTCCGCACTGGCCGACTGGCTCGTGTTCAGCGGGCTCGTGGCGGTCGTCGCGGGCCTCACGGGCGGGTCGGTGTTCGCCGTCGCCCTCGTCGCCAGCGCCCGCGTGCTGCCGGCGGTCGTCGTCGGTCCGCTCGTCGCCCCCTACGCGGGCGTGGCGGGCCTGCGGCGCACCCTCGTCGCCGCGGACGTCGTGCGGGCCGGCGCGGTGCTGCTGCTCGGGGTCGCGCCGAGCCTGACCGGCCTGCTCGTCGCCCTCGCCGCGCTCGAGCTGGCCGGCGCGCTCGGGTCCGCGACCCGCGAGGCGGCCATCTCCGCCGGCGTCGAGCCCGCCGCCTTCCCCGCGCTGAACGCGGCAACGGGAGGCCTCGGCTACGGCCTGCTGCCCGTCGGCGGCCTGCTCGCCGCCCTGCTGCTGCGGGTGCACCCCGCCGCGCCGTTCGCCGTGGGCGCCGGGTGCTACCTCGCCACCGCGGCCGTGATGGGCCGCACCCGTGAGCTCGACGGGCTGTCCGCCGGCTCGGGGGAGCGGGTGTCGGCTGTGGCCGGTCTCGCCGCCGTGCGTCGTCCCGGCCCGCTGCGCGCGGTCGTCACCGCAGCGGTGATCGGGGTCGTGCCGATCGTCCTGCTGTTCTCGGTAGCCGACGCCATGGCCGCGGCCACGCTGGGGGCCGGGAAGGGTCGCCTGCTGGCCCTGCTCGCCGCGGGCGCCGTCGCCGGGGGGCTGGCGGCACAGCGGGGCGTGACCGCGACGACCGGCCTGCTGGTGGCCTGCGGCGGCGCGGTGGCCCTGCTCGGGGCGGGCCTTCCCGCCGCCGGCGGCGTGGTCGGGCTCGGAGCGGGCGCGGGGATCGCCTACGTGGCGACGCAGGCGCGGCTGCAGGAGACCGCCCGCGCACCGGAGGAGTTCGCCGCCGCGTTCGCGGCGATCAAGGTCGGCACGCTCGGTGCGCTGCTCGTCGCCCCGGCCGTGTACACCGTCGGCGGGCCGGCGGCCGTGGCCGGCACCATGGCGGCACTCGCCGCGGTCGGTGCGGGCTGGTACGCCGCACGGGTGGACGGCCTCGCCCTGCCCGCGCACCTCTTCCGGGCGGTCGCGCGGCCGGTGCTCGGCCGTGCGTGCCGCATCCGGGTCCACGGAGCCCTGCCGGCCGGCGGCGCCGTCGTCGTCGCGAACCACCCCAGCGCCCTCGACGGGCCGCTCGCGGTGTGGCTCGACCGCCGGGTGCGGCCGGTGGCCAAGCCGCAGCGCCACCTCCTCGCGCGGGCCGGGTTCGCCCTCACGGGCACCATCGTGCGCGGCGCCGGCGCCGGCGCGACGGGGGCCGCCGTCGCGCACCTGCGAAGGGGGGGCCTCGTGTGGCTCGCTCCCACGGGCGGCGTGACGGACGACGTGCTCGGCCGGCCCCGGACCGGTGCGGCGCGCATGGCCGCCGAGGCCGGCGTGCCCGTCGTCGTCATGGGGATCCTCTACGGGGCGCCCGGCAGCGACCCCGCCCGTGCGGTTGACGGCCGTGCCGCGGCCGGGCCGCGTCTGCGGGCCTGGCGACCCTGGCGGCGGCCCACGGTGCGCATCGTGCTCGGGCCGCCGCGGCACGTGCCCGCGGGAGCGGATCCGTCGGCGGTGTCGGAGGCCTTCATGCGTGAGCTAGCCGCCACCACGGGGCTGCGCTACGTCGGCGACCCAGCCGGCTCCTCGGGAGGCTCCTCGACGGGGAAGTCGACGCGGGCCACCTCCCGGCCGTCGACCTCGAGGACGAGCTGGTACCCGTCGTCGGCGTACTCGAAGGTCTGGTCGTCGATCTCGTCCGCGAGATCGTCGTGCTCGGCGAGCACCTCCCGAGCGACCCCCTCCCGGACGGTGCGCCCGTAGGGCTCGACGATCCGCCAGGTCTCCGTGAACCCGCTGTTCACGTCGTCCCACGCCCGCAGGACGTAGAACGGCGCGGCCGGGGCGGGCCCGGGCGCCGTCAGGCGGACCGCCGAGTCGAGGCCGGGACGGACCTGAGCGCCACTGCGCTGAAAGCTCTCGCGGTCGACGATCTTGGCGTAGCGCAGCGTGGCGCCCATCAGCAGACCCTCCTGGCGGTCATGACACGCCCTCTTTGCGCTTGTTCACGGCATCGTCGATCTGGCGCCACAGGTCCTCGCGCACCTCGAGCAGCGCCGCCTGCAGGTCGGACTCGTGCGACGTGGCGACGAACGGGGGGAAGTGGGGCAGGCCGCACTCGAGGGTCACCTTCTGCGAGTTCGTCTCGCGCTCCTTAACGGTCAGGAGCAGGTCGGTGCCGTCGGCGGGGAACTTTCGCAGGCGACGGTTGAGCTTCTCGAGGCGGCTCACGATCCGGTCGCGCTCGGCGGCGGAGAAGCCGTCCCCGAGACGCAGCTGGTCGATGGACGCGCTGCCCGCGTCCGCCTCGTCGGCGTCGGACCCGTCGCTCCCGAGGTCGATCTCGTCGACGTCGAGCTTCTCCAGGCGTTGGCGGACGAGCGGGGCGGACAGGCCGGTGGCAGCCTGGATCGCCTCGACGAGGTCGGAGAAGTCGTCGCCGACCATCTCGACGCTCTCGGGGTCGACCTGGGGGAACTCCTCCAGCACGTACGGGCGAAGAGCGGTGAAGTGCCGCTCCCAGACCCGGGGGGTGAGGGATCGCATCCATGTCTCCTGAAGTCGAGTCTGCCTGCGGCCGACGGTCGCTACAGTGCTGCCCTGACACGCCGGTTCACACACCTGCCGAGGGTCCCCGCAGTGGCGCAGATCCGACGAAACCCCCCGCTCGACCGCCCCCTCGCGGCGGCGCTCGTTGAGGTCTGGGCCGCCGTGTCGAACGCCGGAGGCGCTGTCGGGTTCGTGCCGCCGGTCCATCCCGACGACGTGTGGCCGGTGGCCGAGACCGCCTTCGCGCGCGTGCGGGCGGGCGCGGACGACCTCGTCGTCGCCTACGACGGCGACGCCCCCGTCGGGTTCGGCTTCCTCGCGACGAACGACTGGTTGCTGTACGGCCACTGGGCGTCGGTCAAGCGCCTCCAACGCCATCCCGATCGGGGCGGGCGCGGCGTGGGGACGGCGATGCTCGCCGAGCTCGAGGACGCGGCGCTCGACCGCGGCCTCGACCGGCTCGTGCTCACCGTCCGGGGCGGCACCGGGCTCGAGGGGTTCTACCTCGCGCACGGCTTCCGCCTGGACGCACGCCTGCCGGGACGCATCCGCGTCCGCGAGGGCGACGACCGAGAGGAGCTCGTCATGTCCAAGGCGCTTCGCGCCGCCGCAGCGCAGGCGGACACCGGTGCCACGCTCCGGGTGCGCCGCCTCGACCCCGACCTGCCCCTGCCCGGCTACGCCCACCCCGGCGACGCCGGCCTCGACCTGCGTGCCCGCGCCGCCGTCAGCCTGGCGCCCGGCGAGCGGGCGGTCGTGCCGACCGGCGTCGCCGTCGCCGTGCCCGCGGGCTGCGTCGGCCTCGTGCACCCCCGGTCGGGCCTCGCCGCCCGCGCCGGGGTGGCCCTCGTGAACGCCCCGGGCACCATCGACGCCGGCTACCGGGGAGAGGTGCAGGTCATCCTCGTGAACCTCGACCGGCACGAGCCCGTCGCGCTCGCGCGCGGCGAGCGCATCGCCCAGCTCGTCGTGCAGCGTGTGGAGACGGTGACGGTCACGGAAGTCGCCGAGCTGCCGCCGTCGGCCCGCGGCGCGCGCGGCTTCGGTTCGACGGGTCCCTGATCGTCGTGCTGGTTGCAGGGCACGGCGGTGTGCGGCAGGATGAGATGACGCGCGGACGTGGCGCAGTTGGTAGCGCGCCACCTTGCCAAGGTGGAGGTCGCGGGTTCGAATCCCGTCGTCCGCTCTCACCACACCGGGGCCGCGTCACTGGCCCCCACCCTCGTCACCCCTCCGGGTTGCCCGTCTGGGCTGCCCCTCCCGCGCGATCTTTGGGCCGGTCACCTGCGTGTTTAGGCACCGTCAAGTGTCCGACAAGTCCCATCTGACACTCTGACGCCGAAAGGGCGGGTCTGACAACGGCGGGACCCGCCTCGGATCGGTGGGAGACCGCGCTCGCGGAAGGGGCGGCATCTTCCACCGTCAACTGGCGGAGGGGGCAATTGATGGAGAAGATCCCTGTTTTTGTGTACGCGCACGATGCGGTGACCGAGACCGGCATCGTCGGGGGCCTGCGGGGCCGGCCCGAGGTGCAGGTCGTGGAAGGCGGAAACGTCGACGAGGCGGTCGTCGGCGTCGTGGCGGCAGAGGACCTCGACGAGGAGACCCTGCGCGTCGTTCGCGCCATGCAGCGCAACGGCTGCCCCCGGCTCGTGCTCGTGCTCACCGCACTCGACGAGTCCGGCGTGCTGGCCGCCGTCGAGGCGGGCGCCAGTGGTCTGCTGCGGCGGCGCGACGCGACGCCGGAGTCACTCACCGCGGCGATCCAGCGGGCGGCCCGCGGCGACGGGACCCTGCCCCCTGACCTGCTCGGCCGCCTCCTGTCGGCCGTCGGGCAGCTCCAGCGGCAGGTGCTCACGCCCCGCGGCCTGACGTTCACCGGCCTCACCACCCGTGAGGTGGAGGTGCTGCGGCTCGTGGCCGACGGTCTCGACACGGCCGAGATCGCCGGCGAGCTCGCCTACTCCGAGCGCACCATCAAGAACGTCATCCACGACATCACGATGCGTCTCAACCTGCGCAACCGCACCCACGCGGTGGCCTACGCGCTGCGTCAGGGCCTCATCTGACCGTCCGGCGTGAGGAGGGACGATGGACCCGAAGCACCAACCCGCGCTCGAGCGCCCACGGGGGGAGCGAGCGCTGCGTGAGCGCGACGGCGGCTCGCCGCCGCTCGTCCCCGGCTTGCTCTCTCGCGCCCCCCAAGCCCCTGCCGCCTGGCAGCACGGGATGCTGCAGGAGCAGCTGCGGGCGCTGCACGGTCGGTCCGGCAACGCGTCGGTGGCCGGACTCGTCGCGTCGATCCAGCGGCAGGAGGCCCCGGCGGCAGACGGGGCGCAGCCCGCCGAGCAGGACGCCGCGGGAGTGGCCGATGCGGCGGCGCCCGGCCTGACCGCCGACGTGGCCACGCGGGCGCGGGAGGCGATGGCGGCCAACCGCCGGCAGGAGGCGATCACCATCATCGTCGACCACCTCGTCGAGACGGGGGTGATCGACCGGAACCTGCTGCGTGGAGGGCGGATGCGCTACGACGCCGGCCTGAACCAGGAGGGCGCAGCCACCATCCCGCGGTTCCGCCTCGTCGAGGGGCGGCGCGTCGCCAACCCGACACGCGTGCGGATCGGTCGCACGGCGTTCGGGCAGGGGCTTCCCTGGCTGTACTCGAGCATCATCCACGAGTACCGCCACGTGGAGCAGTTCCAGCACACCTTCGACGCCGAGACCCGCCCGACTTCGGGCCACAACGACTGGCTGGAGGCGCGGCAGGAGGCCGACGCCTACCTGCACGAGATCGAGAGCTCTCGGACGACGGGCCTCTTCAACAACCCCCGCCAGATGCGCGAGACGTGGCGGCGGCTGCACGCCGAGCACTGGGTCAACGTGGACCGTGCGGGACGCCGGGCGCTCGGCGACCGCTACGAGGCGGCCCACGCGATCGCCCAGGGGGCCGTCGGCGCCGACGTCCAGCTGCCCTTCAGCCCGGCGCGCGCGCCGGTGGGAGCGCCGTGACGCAGCCGACGACGAGCCTGCGGCTGGAGGTCGCCACGCCAAAGGCGAGCTATCGGATCGAGGACGACACGGTGCCCATCCGCGTCATGCTGTTCAACGACGGCGACGAGCCCGTCACCGTGAACGCGCGCTTCGCCGTGAGCGGCGAGGCCGGCCCCGGAGAGGTGGCGCTGGAGGTGCACGCGCCGTCCGGGGAGGTGCTGCCCTTCGCCGCGCGGGTGAACATCGGCCAGCCGATGGCCGAGGACTTCACCGTCGTCTCGCCCCACTGCTTCGTGGGCAAGCAGGTGGATCTCCTCGACTACTTCCACGTCGACGCCGCGGGCACCTACGAGCTGACCGCTGTCTACGACAACCGGTGGTCAGGGGACGGCGCGCCGCCGGCGGCCTGGACGGGGAAGCTCCGCTCGCCGGCCTCGGCGTTCGAGATTGTCTGACCCGGGCCAGGCCGCGGGAGCCCGCTACCTACTACTCGGGCTGCTCGCCCGCGGGCGGGGCCGACGACTTGCTGAACCCGTTGAAGTAGGCGCCACCGTTGCACGTCTGCCCGCCCTCGTTCTCGCAGCTGAGCGAGAGCACCACCTGCTGACCGGAGGTGAACACGACCGGGGAGACGAAGTGGTAGTCGAGGTCACGGAAGTTCTCCATGCGGACCTCGATGAGCACGGCCTCCTCACCGCGCTGGACGCGCATCAGGCCGCGGTCGCCTCCCGGGTTCTGCAGGACGATGTCGGTCAGTGACAACGTCTGGCCCTCGGGAACCTCGAAGACCTCCGTGTCCGTCGCGCCGGCCGCGACGGTGCGGGCGCTGCCGGGGAGGCGGAAGTCGAACGGGTCGCCGAGGTCGCCGCGCGCGGCGATGGCGCGCTCCGCAGCCTCCTCCGCGGCACTCGCCACAGCGCCCTCGGGGTCGTTGGCCACGCTGTCCGCGGCGGCCGCCGCCTCGTCGGCGGCCGTCTGCGCGGCGGCGGCGTCGGCGAGCGCCTTCTCGACCGCAGCGGTCTGCTCGGCCAGGGCTTCCTCGGCCGCCTCCTCGGCGGCTTCCCGGGCGGCGTTCTCGACAACGGAACGGAAGACCACGAGCCACAAGGCGAGAAGCGCCAGGGCGACCAGCAGGGCCGCGAGGAGGGCCTTCGGCAGCCAGGCGGGAAGGACGGCCTCCTGCAGCACGGTGCCGTCGAGGGCGATCGGCTCGTCGTCGTCCGGTTGCACGAGCACCTGGAAGGGATGCGTCTTCGGTTGACCCCGCCAGAAGCGCCGGAGCGGAGCGACCTGGACCTTCGCGAATGATGCGGTCCCCGGCTCGGCGACGAACCCCGGCGGATCGACGCGGAACCCGAGCAGCTCGTCGGGGTCGAGGGCTGCCAGCGTCGCGTTGACCCGGCGGTTGCCCCGGTTGTCGACCGCCACCTCGTGGGCGCTGCTGCGGCGTGCCCGCGACGTCCTGGGCAGCAGCTCCGCGGACAGGTCGGTGTACGCGCCGATCTCGAGCGTGCCCTCCTCGACGACCGAGCCGGGGGGGTCCTCACTGGATACCACCCGCACGCCGAAGGGCACGGTGCCCGCCGCAACGGTCGGCGCGCGGGGCGGCGCGGCCCGCAGCGTGACGGTGCCTTCCCCCGCCGGCAGCAGCGAGATGCTGGGCGGCTCGACGCTGAGCCACTCACGGCCCTCGCCGTGCACCTCGAAGGTGAACTGGTCGACGACCGTGCCGACGTTGCGCACGGTGAGCTCGGCTGTGGCCTCGCCACCCGGGTCGACGGTCAGTGTAGGACGGGAAAGAGACGCGGCTGCACCCATGGGCTGGAGGGTAGGAGCCACGGCCGCCGGCCGGAGGGCGGGCAGGGGTATGCCTCGGGGCAGACGTCCTGCCCCATCGGGTGGCTCCTGGCTGACGACCGACCCTGCCCGATGGGGAAGCGCAGGGGTGCACCAAAGGTTGCGCCCCGGCTGCTGCCTGCTGAAGGGCATGCCGGTGACCATCCGAGCATATGGCGGGTGACGAAAGAAGGCCGTGGGGGCCTCGCCGTGGCGCGGGTGCCGTGCTCGTGCTCGCGGTCGGTCTCAGCCTGCTCGTCGGTGGGGGCGGCGCGGCGGCGCAGACAGGCTCCACAACACGCGTCTCCGTCGGCAGCGGCGACCCCGGGGCGCAGGGCGAGGGCGAGAGCCTCGAACCGTCGATCTCCGCCGACGGTCGCTACGTCGCCTTCACGTCGGAGTCGGACCTCGCGAGCGGCCCGCCCGGCAGCGCCATCCACCCAGCGGGGGACATCGCGCTTGGTGAGGGGGACAACGAGCTGCTGTCGGCGGTGGTGGATCCGACAGGTGCGTACGCCTACTTCGGCACTGGCACCTCTCCAGGGCGGGTGGTCAAGGTCAACCTCGCCACCTTTCAGTCGGAGGCAAGCCTCACGCTGGAGGATGGAGAGGACCGGCTCGTCTCTGCGGCTATGGATCCGTCCGGGGATTTCGCGTACTTCGGCACCGACACCTCGCCTGGTCGTGTGGTGAAGATAGACCTTTCAACGTTCGAGCGTGCCAGCTCCCTCACGTTGAGCGACGGCGAGAACCGCGTCCTCACCGCCCTGATAGACCCGGCCGGCAAGTTTGGCTATTTTGGGACAGGTTTGGGGGTTGTAAAGGTCGCGCTGGAGGACGACCTCACGCGCGTTAGTGCATTCATGACGGCATCAGATGTCGTGTCGGGGGCTATGGACCCCGAGGGTGCTTACGCCTACTTCAGGACCTTGGGCGCTTGCCTAGAGGGCTGCTTTTCCTCGTTGGTGATCAAGGTCGATCTCGCTGAGGAAAATTTCGGACCGGTGAGTACCTCCAGCCTCGGCAGCCTCTTCGAGTTGGAATTCAGATCCAGCCCTGCTCTCATGGATCCCACGGGGACTTTTGCCTATTTCGCGTTGCGCACTGTGCCCGTGCGCATCGTCAAGTTTGACCTGACTGCGTTCGAACCAGCGGCAGTAATGGCGCCTGGGGAAGGTGAGGTGAGGCTGGGGTCGATGGTCATGGATCCTGCTGGATCTTTCGCGTACTTGGCCGCCGCTGCAACTGCGTGTCCCGGCATGGAGTTCTGCTTCGACGCTGACGTGTTCAAGGTGGACCTCAGGACGTTCGAGCAGGTGGACGCTATCCGACTGCGAGCCCAGGGTCCCTTCCGTCCCGAGTCGGCGGTGATCGACCCTGGCGGCACGTACGCGTATTTTGGTACCGACACCACTCCCGGAAGGGTGTTCAAGGTCGCGCTGGTGGGGGAGCCGGAGCCCGGGGCGCGGGACGTGTTCGTGCGTGACCGCCGGGCGAACACGACGACGCTGGTGAGCGTCCGCAGCGGTCCGGGGTGCAGCCCAGGAGACGAGTTCTGTGCGCCGGCTCATGCCGACGAGCCCTCAATCTCACCGGACGGCCGCTACGTCGCGTTCAGATCGGAGGCGACGAACCTCGTCGTCAACGATCCCGGGAGTCCGCAGCCGAACGGTCAGTCGCAGGTGTACGTGCACGACCGCGTGGCCGGCTCGACGCGGATGGTCAGCCTCGACAGCGAGGGCAGACCCGGCGACCAGGGCAGCCACTCGCCGTCGATCTCGGCCGGGGGCCGTCGTGTGGCGTTCGTGTCGCGTGCGGGCCTCACGACGACCACCCCTGAGCCGACCGTTACCAGCGTGCCGGAGCCGACGACGGTGCCGGAGCCGACGACCGTCCCGCCGACGACCGTCCCGCCGACGACGGTGCCCCCGACCTTCCCCGTGCCCACGACGGACCCGGGGAGCGTGGTCGCCGCCGCGGGTCACGGCAGCATCGTCATCGTGCAGGCCGAGGCGCCCGAGGTGGATGACGTCTTCCTCCGCGACGTCGTGGAGAGCTCCACGACGCTCGTCTCCGTGCATGAGGAGTGCTTGGGGTGCCAGGGCCACAGCCGCGAACCGTCGATCTCGGCTGATGGCAACTTCGTCGCCTTCTCCTCCGACAGCACGGATCTCCTCCTCGACCGCCCAGCCGAGCTCCACGATGGGGTCGGCACCCAGGTCTTCCTGCGTGACGTTCCGGCCGGGACGACCCGCCTGGTCAGCCGCAGGGAGACCGCCGACGCCGAGGCGGGCGACGGGGACAGCGACGAGCCACAGATCTCGGCCGACGGCCGCTTCGTCGCCTTCACCACAGGGGCATCGAACCTCACGCCCCAGGGGCCCTGCCGCTCCGACTCCTCCGGCTGCACCGACGTCCTGGTGTGGGACCGCCTCAGGGACGTGCCCGGTGCGAACCGCTTCATTCTGGCGTCGGCGCGCCTCGACGGGGGACCGTCGGAGAGCAGCGACCAACCGTCCATCTCCGGCGACGGGAGGTTCGTCGCCTTCCGGTCGGACGCGGACGGCCTCGTCCCGGGGCCTCTCCCATGCAGGTTCACCCCGGACACGTTCGACGACGAACCGCTGTGCGACGAGATCTTTCTGCGCGACGTGGCCAGGAACGCGACGAGCGTTGTGTCCGTGGACTCGAACGGCAACCCGGCGGGTTCGCGGAGCGCGGAGCCCTCGTTGTCGTTCGACGGCGCGTCGGTTGCCTTCACCTCGGATTCCCCCACGCTCGTGCCCGACGACACGAACGGCGACGCGGACGTGTTCGTCCACGACCGGGGCTTCGCCGAGATGAGGGTCGTGCCGGCGGCCCTCGACTTCGGCGAGGAGCTCGTCGGCAGGACGACCCCGCCCCGGGTCGTCACGGTGACGAGTACGGGAACCGCGCCACTGGAGACCTCGACGGTGACGGTCGAAGGCCCGCACCCCGCGGACTTCCGGGTGGTCGGCAACTCCTGTGGGGTACGCCTGCAGCCCGGACAGTCCTGCACCATCGCGGTCACCTTCGCACCGACGGCGGTGGGGGAGCGCCTCGCGACGCTGCGCATCAGGAACAACGCCCGCAACAGCCCGCAGGACGTTGCGCTCCGCGGCGTCGGCACCGCGCCGGCCCTCGTCGTCAACCCTGAGGAGATCGACTTTGGCGGGGTGCCGCTCGGCACGAGAAGCCCACCCGCTGCCGCGACGGCCATCAGCGTGGGCACCGGCCCCGTGACCCTCGGCGCCGTGGCGATCACCGGGGCGCACGCCGGGGACTTCCGGATGGTCGACGACCGCTGCAGCGGCGTGACCCTGCGCCCGGCAGAATCGTGCGTCGTGCTCATCGACTTCGGTCCGAGCCAGGTCGGTGCGCGCACGGCCACGCTCGTCGTGGCGAGCACCGCCCCGGACAGCCCCCGCACGGTGCGTCTGCGTGGGGAGGGCCTCGGCGGGAGGCTCGTGCTGTCGCCGGACCCCGCGGACTTCGGGACGGTCACCGTTCCCGGCGGCAGCGCTGAACGGGTCGTGACCGGCACCAACGTCGGTGTGGCGCCGCTGACCGTCGGCACCGTGTCGGTGGCGGGCGGTGACGCGGGCGCGTTCACGATCGTCAGCCAGAGCTGCGCCGGCGCGACGCTCGCACCGCTTGCGGGCTGCAACGTCCGGTTGCGGTTCACGCCCCCGACGGTCGGCCTGTTCGTCGCGGACCTCGTCGCTACGACCGACGTGCCCGACGGTCCCGCCACGGCGCAGCTGCGGGGCGTCGGCGTGGTCGACCCCGAGCCCGAGCCCGACCCCGACCCCGACCCTGGGCCTGACCCTGGGCCTGACCCCGACCCTGGGCCTGACCCCGGTCCGGGACCCGGACCCGGACCCGGCCCAGGCCCCGGCCCCGGCGGCCCCCTGCTGTCCGTCCGTCCGGACGTCGTCGAGTTCGGCCCCCGGGTGGCCGGGATCGCCGGGGAGCGGGCCACCCTCACCGTCACGAGCGTCGGGACCGTGCCCGCCCTCGTCACCGACGTGGTCATGGAGGGCCCGCAGGCCCCGGAGTTCACTATCGACGAGGACGCCTGCAGCGGCACGACCCTGCCCGTCGGCGCGAGCTGCGCGGTGGTGGTGGACTTCGGCCCGTCGGCCTCCGGGCCCCACGCCGCCGACCTCGTCGTCCGCGGTCGGGACGTCGCGCCGGTATCGGCGGCCCTGCGCGGGACGGGGCTCGTCCCCCTGCTCGAGGCGGACCCTCCGCTCGGCAGGCGGGGGTTCGTGACCAACGCCGTGGGCCGTGACTTCCCCGCCGACACCGTCGTCCAGCTGGTCTTCGAGCCGGGCATCACCCGGGTGTTCGTGCGCACCGACGCCGACGGGGCGTTCGAGGTGCCGCTGCTCGTGCTCCGCCGCGAAACGATAGGCCCCCGCCAGCTCATCGCCACCACGCCCGACCTCCGCGTGGTCGCCGAGTACCTCGTCGTGCCCGGCCGCCAGGTCCCCCCCGACTTCGCCAACCGCTACTAGGAGGCAAACGCTCATGCAGGTCACCCGCGCGCGGCCGACGGCCCCGCCCCGCCACATGGCGGAGAGGAACGGCCACGCGCCCGCCTCCCCGTCGCCGCCGCGCCGGAGGCGGGTCCGCCGGGCGACGGTGCTCGTCGGCCGTCTTGTCCTGTGGGCTGCGATCCTGGCCCTCGCCGTCCGCGGCGGCGTGGCGACCGTCGCCGAGCTGCGCGGGCCCCCGGCTCCCGCAGGCGTCGCGGCGCCGCAGCCCGCCGGCACCGGCTTCCCCGTCGACGCGGCACGCGCTCTGGCGACCCGCTTCGCGCACGACTACCTCGCCTACGACCCCGCCGACGACACCCGCCCGGACCGGCTGGCCGCCTACCTGCCCGGTGACGGGCACGGTGAGCTCGGCTGGGACCGCAACGGCGAGCAGGCCGTCCACGCGGTCGTCGCCCTGGACGTGACCGTCGAGACCGTCGACCGGGCGGCGGTCCTCGTCGCCGCGCAGGTCAGCGGTCCCCGTTGGCTCCACCTGTCCGTACCGGTGGTCGCCGACCGGGAAGGTCGGCTCGCGGTCGGGGCCACACCGACCCTCGTCGCGGCCCCGCAGCTGGCCGATCAGCCCCCGGCCGAGGAGCCGGCTGGCGACAAGGCGCTCAGCAAGGAGCTCGTGCCCGTGCTCGAGTCGTTCTTCGACGCCTACGGAGCCGGCCGCGCCGACGACCTCGCCTACTACCTGCCGGTGGGCCGGACGATGGGCGGCCTGGACGGCACCGTCGAGCTCGACGACCTCGTCGACCTCTGGGTCGCGGAGGGAAGCGGCGTCCGTCACGCGCAGGCGACGGTGCGCTGGCGGGACACGGCGACCGGTGCACGGCTGACGCAGCGCTACGACCTACGCCTCGTCGACAACGCCGGGCGCTGGTACGTCGACGCCCTCGGTGCGCAGGCGAGGCAACGAACCGACGGGAACGGACAAGGAGAACGCGATGACCGGTGAGGGACTGCGCGACATGGTGCTGCAGCTTGTGGGCAACATGTTCCTGGCGGCGGCGGCGATGGGCGCGGTGATGTTCCTCTTCCGCCGCGAGTTCGTACGCTTCGCCGAGTTCGCGGCACTGTCGGTGTTCGTCGCCACCTTCGTGTTCGTGCCGGAGATCTGGATCGGCGTCGGTCGGTCCGTGGCGGCGATCATCGGCGCTGACGCCGGAGCGGCCGGATGATCCCCCTGCCGACCTACACCTCGGTGTTCCGGCTGCGGCGGCGCCTCTACGCCGTCTACGACTGGGAGCTGCCGGTGCCGGTCGGCCTCTTCGAGACGGGCGTCTTCGTCGCGGCGGCGGGCCTCTTCGCGCTGATCGCCCGGGTGCTCGGTGTGGAGTTCGGCCCGGGAACCGCGTGGTTCTACGTCGTGCCGCCACTGTTCATCGCCTACCTCGCACGCCAGCCGGTCGCCGACGCGAAGCAGCCGCTCGACTGGGCCGGGTCGCACGCGCGCTACCTGCTGGAGCCGCGGACCGTGCACCGCCTCGCCGACGCCCGTGGGCGCTCGGCGGTGGCCGTCACCGCCGAGGTGTGGCTGGAGCGGGCCCACCGGGAGCAGCGACCGTGAACCGCAGCCGCCTGCCGGTGCGCTACCTCGCCGACCGGCTCGCCTTCAGCGACGACCGTGCCTGGGCGTGGTTCCACATCCCCACGGTCTCCTACGACTTCCTGTCCGACGGCGAGCGCGCCGGACTGCTGTACGGCACGGTCAACGCGCTCGCCGCACTGGCCGGCTCCGAGTGCCACCTCATCGCGGTGCCCCACGCCTACGACGCGGAGGAGTGGGCGGCCGAGCTCTCCGAGGCCACCGACCAGCCCGCGCCCGGGTGGGACGGCTATCTCGCGACGCTCACGGGGCACCTGTCCCGCGGGGCGTTCAGCCAGCGGCGCGTCTTCCTCGGTGTCGACCTCGGGCGCCGTGGGCGGCCTGGCGGCCGGCTCCTCGATCGCTTCCACGCCGCCGCCGGTCTCGAGGACGCAAGCGTGTCCGCCCGCGAGGTGGGCCGGTGGTCGACGAAGGCCGACGCCGTCGAGCGGGCGCTGTCGAGCTCGGCGCTGCGGGCTCGTCCCGCCGCGGTCGACGAGCTGCGCTGGCTCGTGCAGCGGGCGTTCTGGCGCGGCATGGTCGGGCCGCCGCCGGTCGGCGCCCCCGGCCAGCCGTGGGGGCGGGGGGAGCTGGCCGCGCTGGCGGAGTCCACCATCCACAACGGCTACCGCTCAGTCGTGGTCGAGCAGCCGGGTGGAGCCGCGCACGTGGCCTTCCTCGCCGCCGCGCGCTTCCCCGACGTCATGGCCCACCCGGGCTCCGAGTGGCTGTACCACTGCGACGCGCTGGGCTTCCCCGTCGAGGTGTCCGTGCGGTTCCGGCTCGTGCCGCCGGCTGAGGCGTCGACGCACGCGGCGCGCAAGCTCGCGGAGGCCTCGGAGCAGGCCCGCCACATCGCGGGGACGTCGGCCGACGTGCCGCTCGCGCTGCTGGAGATGACCGAGCAGGCCCGCGAGCTCGAGTACGCCGTCACGAAGGAGGGCCTGCCGCTGGTGTACGGCTGGCCGCGCTTCGCGGTCGCGGCCTCCTCCGCGGACGAGCTCGACGGAAGGGTCGACTACCTCGTCGAGGCCTACCGGGACCTCGGCATCGACCTCGCGCGCCCCGCAGGCGACCAGCTGTCCCTGTTCCTCGAGGCCTTGCCCGCCGACCGGCTGCGCGTGCGCGCCTACGAGCAGCGCCAGGCACTCACCACGCTCGCTGGCGGCATGTTCGCCGCGACCACCGACCTCGGTGACCGCCACGGGCCCTACATCGGGGAGACGACGGGCCGCACCCGGGCACCGGTGCAGTACGACCCCCTGTCGGCGGCGCGGCGCAACCTGCCGACCGCCGTCGCCATCACCGGAGCGCCCGGAGGTGGCAAGACCCACCTCGCCGAGCTGCTGCTCTACCAGCTCGCGATGCGGGGGGCGTGGGGACTGCTCGTCGACCCGAAGAACGAAGCCGGTGGTCTCGCCGAGCTGAGGGAGCTCCCCGGCGTCCGTGTCCTGCGGCTCGGCCCCGACCAGGAGGGCCTGCTCGACCCCTATGCCGTCGGGGCCACCCCCGAGGAGGGCGCGCTGCTCGCCGCCGACGTGCTCCGCCTGCTGCTGCCGCCCGGCCTGCGGACGGAGCAGGAGTCGGCGCTGCTGCAGGCGTGCCGGCGGGAGAGCGAGGTTGCCCGGCCCCACCTCGGCGGGGTCGTCGCCTGGCTGACCCAGGACGGCGGCCGGTCCGGGCGGGACCTCGCGGAGACCCTCGCCAGCGTCGGTCGGCTGCCCCTGGCCCGCCTGTGCTTCTCCCGGCCCGGGGCGACGTCGCTGGCACCCGACGGGCGGCTGCTCATCCTCCAGATGCAGGGGATCAGCTTCCCCGACGCCGCGGTGGCGCCGGCCGACTACACGGTGGCTGACCGGCTCGCGGTGGCCGTCATGTACCTCGTCACCACGCTGGCAGGCCGGCTGGCGGACGCGTCGAGGGCTCAGGCCAAGGTCATCGCCCTCGACGAGGCATGGGCGCTCACGGGCTCCCGTCAGGGGCGCGCGCTCGTGCAGCGCCTCGCGCGCACGGGGCGGTCGAAGAACACCGCCCTGCTCCTCGTGTCGCAGAACGCCGCGGACTTCCTCGGTCCGGAGATCCAGAACAACTTCTCGGCCAAGTTCGCGTTCCGCTCGACCCAGCAAGAGGAGGTCCTCGCGGTCCTGAAGCTCCTCGGAGCCGAGGCCTCGCCGGAGCACGTGAGCGCGGTTCGGACACTGGCCAACGGCGAGTGCCTGTTCGCCGACGTCGACGGCCGCATCGGCGCGTTGCGCGTCGACCTCGTACTGCCCGAGCTCGCCACGGCGTTCGACACCACTCCCCGGGCTGCTCGGCACCCGGTGCCGTGACCGTGTGGCGGGCGACCCTGTGCGTGATGGCGGCAGCCGCGCTGCTGGGCGCCGGCCCTGCCGCTGCCACCACGGCGGACCCCGGCACGGCCGACGGCGCGCCGGTCGAGGCCCCGGCGGGCGACGTCGTCGACGCCGAAACGCCCCCGCCACAGCCCCAAGGGGAGGCGCCGGCGCCGCCGCCGTCGGGCTCCGCGCCCGCACCCGCGCCTCCACCGCAGGCTGAGGCCCCCGCCGACCAGCCGCCGCAGGGCGAGCCCCCCACGCCGCAGCCGCCGCCGGCCGGGGACGCGGCCGTGCAGCCCGACGGCGGTGCGTCCGACGGCGACGGGCTCCCGCCGGCGCCGGCGGTGGCGGTGCCCAACCCCTATCTCGACTACGGCTTCGCGCCGGGCCTCGGTCTGCCCGCCGAGCCACCACCACCCGTGGTGGTCGGCTCGGGCGCCGACGCGCTCATCCGCCTGCCCGAGCTGCGGGGCGACAACGCGCCGACCCTGCTCGAGCGGTACGGAGCCCAGGGGCTGTCCCTCGGCCTGGACGCGCCCGCGCAGGCCGACGGTGCCGGCCCCCTCGGCGCGGTCGCCGCCGGACTGTTCGGGGTGGCCACCTGGCTCGCGCAGGCGGTCGTCGCGGCCTTCCAGTGGGCGTTCACCGTCGAGGTCTTCGCCTTCCTCGGCGACGCGGTGACGACCATCGTCGACGCGCTGCGGGAGTTGTTCTACGCACCGTTCGCGCAGGCCGTCGTCATCCTCGCGGGGGGATCGTTGCTCTGGCACGGCATGGTCCGCCGGCGGGGCGTGACCGCAGCCGAGGGCATGGTGTGGACGGTGGTCGCGCTGGCGGCGGCGGGCGTGTTCTTCGCTCGACCCGCCGCCGTGGTCGACGCCGCGAATCACGTCTCCACGGGTCTGTCGCGGGTGCTCCTCGCCGGCGTGTCGGCGGCCGACCCGGGGTCGACCTTCGACGACGGCGTCACGACCGCCCCCACCTACCACGGTCACGCGGCGGACACCCAGCTGCGCATGGCCGGCGACCGCTTCTGGCGCGTGTTCGTCTACGAGCCCTGGCTCGTCCTGCAGTTCGGCGATCCCGCCCTCGGCGCGCCCTACGGCGAGCGCGTCCTCGCCTCCAGGACCATCACGGCGGAGGAGCGCGACGAGGTGGCGGATGACGCCGACGCGCTCGCGGCGCTCGCCCAGGCGAAGCGCGACGAGGCGGCCGGCCTGCGCGAGGAGATCCTCGCCGACGCGCGCATGGCCCCCTGGTTCTCGGGCCAGCGGGCGGTCGAGCGCGCCGGCGTCGCCATGCTCGCGCTGATCGGTGTGGTCGTCGGTGGCGTCCTGCTCGTCCTCGTCGCGGCCGCCATCCTCCTCGCCCAGATGGCGCTGCTGTTGCTCGTCCTCCTCGGACCGGTCGTCCTGCTCGTGGGCATTCATCCCGGCCCGGGCAGGGTGATCGCGGTGCGCTGGGCGGAGCTCGCCGTCGGTGTGCTCCTGCGGCGGGTGGC
The DNA here is from genome assembly GCA_035540635.1 of Egibacteraceae bacterium. Classification (NCBI taxonomy): domain Bacteria; kingdom Bacillati; phylum Actinomycetota; class Nitriliruptoria; order Egibacterales; family Egibacteraceae; species Egibacteraceae bacterium. The sequence goes on from DATLGH010000024.1 coordinate 63,386, forward strand.
GCTCGGAGCACTGCTCGCCGTCGTGCTCGTCGTCAGCGGCGTGCTGCTGGAGGCGAGCTACCCGCTCGGCTGGTTCGTCGTGGTGAGCATGCAGGCGCTCGTGGTGGCCGCCGCCGTCGTCTACCGCAAGCCGTTCGGGCAGCTGTTCGCACCGACGACGGTACCCGCCCTCGAGGTCGGCGGGGTCCGGTGGGCGCGCCGGTCCCTCCAGGCCCATGCCACCCGCCACGTCGAGCGGCGGCGCGCCGTGGACGAGCCCCGCCACCAGCCCACCACCTCGCCTCGACGGCCCGCACGGACGCCGGACGCCGCCACAGGACCGCTACGGGCCCGCGGCGCCGCGCCACCGTTGCGTCCACGACGTGACCCGGCCACGCCGGCGGTGGAGCTGCCCGCGCCGGCGGCCCCCCCGTCCTCCGTTGGATCCTGGGGACGGTGGCGGCTGTCACCCGACGGTGAGCGGGCGGCGACGCGCGGGTTCGCTCCCGGCAACGGCAACGGCGTGGGTCCGGCGCACGCCGGCAACGGCAAAGGCGTGAACCCGGCGCACGCCGGCAACGGCAACGGCCCCGGCCCGGCGGCGGCGGGCGCGCCAGACGGGGGCCCGCAGGCCCCCGAGGGTCAGGCACCCCGCCGGCGCGAACACGACGACGGGGCGCCGGAGTGAGACTCGACCGGCTGACCGTGTCGACCCGCAGGGTGGTCGCTGCTGGTGCGGCTGCCCTCGCCGTGCTCATCCTGCTCGCCTCCATCAACACCGCCCGCCCGGCGTCGCGAAGCGTCGCCGCGGTGTCCGGCGGGCCCTCCCCTGGGGGCGACCCGGACTGGCCGGAGGCCCCAGGGCCGCCGCCCGCCGGCGACGGCGTCGGACCGGGCAGCGTCGCGCCCGTGGAGGTCGACACCACCGACATCCCGCTCGAGGACGGGACGGCGGTGGCGGCCGAGGAGGCCCTCGCGCACCAGGTCGCCGCCGACTTCGCCGCCGGCTACGCCGGACACCACTTCGACGACCCACCGTCCGCGACGGCGGAGCGCGTCCGACCCTTCGTGACCACCGAGCTCGCCGCCGAGCTGGCAAGGAACAGCGGTGCGACAGCCGCGCAGCAGGAGCGCGCGGCGCGGCAGGAACGCGCGACCGCCGCGGCGCAGGCGGTGCAGCACCAGGGCGGCAGCGTCGCCGAGGGCCGCATCGACGTCCTCGTCGTCGTCCGCCAGGACGTGACCTGGAGCGGTGGGTCGGAGATCCGCTGGCCCACCTACGTCCTGCAGGTCGCCCGCGTGGGCGGGCAGTGGCGCGTCGCGCACGTCCTGCCGTGAAAGCCGCGCTCGCCGGCCTGCTGTTCGTGGCCGTGGTGACGGTGCCGTTCAGCGCCGCGCTGCTGCCCTCCGGGGGGCCGTCCGGCACCCGCATCCTCGCAACGGCGCACGCCCTGGACGACATCCCCGGCGGGATGCTCGCTCTCTACCAGCAGGCGGCTGCCGCCCGGTGCCCCGGCCTGCCCTGGTCGGTGCTCGCCGCGGTCGGCAAGGTCGAGACCGACCACGCCCGCAACGTGGCGACGAGCTCCGCCGGCGCCCGGGGCCCGATGCAGTTCATGCCCGGCACGTGGGCCGCGTACGGGCTCGACGCGACCGGTAACGGCGTCGCCGACATCATGGACGCGGTCGACGCCGTGCACAGCGCCGCCCACTACCTCTGCGCGAACGGTGGCGGCAACCCGGCGACGTTGCGCAAGGCGCTCTGGCACTACAACCATGCAGAGTGGTACGTGAACCTCGTGCTCGAGCGCGCGGCGGGCTACGCCGTCAGCGTCGCAAGCGCGCCGCCGGTCTCCGCCGACGGCCAGGCGCTGCTGGCCAACCCCCACGTCATCCTCACGCCCCGTGCTCGCGGGGACGTGGCTGCGGGGATCGTGGACCCGCGCGTGATCGCGGTGCTCGCCGCCGCGGCGCAGCGCCACACCATCGCTGTGTCGGTCATGAAGAGCGGGCACAGCAGGCACGTGGCCGGCACGAACCGCATCTCCAACCACTGGTGCGGTCAGGCGGCGGACGTGTTCCTCGTCGACGGCGTGCCGGTGTCGCGCGCGAGCCCCCAGGCGCGGATCTTCGTCGAGTGGCTCCGGTCCCTGCCCGAGCCGGTCCGTCCCACCGAGGTCGGCCAGCCCTGGCCGGACCTCGTCGGCGGGGGCGTCTTCACTGACGGGTCGCACCAGGGGCACGTTCACGTTGGGTTCGGACCCCGCTGCACGGCGTGATACCGTCGCGACGCTTGGCAGTGAGGCCGGCGGGGTCTACGCTGCTGGCCGGGCCCATTGCCGGCCGCCGCAGCCGGCACAGCACGAAGGCGGGGGCCGCTCCATGTCCATCGCACCAGAATCGGGGACGTCGCCTTTGGTGGCGGCGAAGATCCGCGTGCCCGAGGTGCGGGCCCTGCCCCGCAAGCGGCTGCTCGAACGCCTCGGGCGCATCTGGGAGCACCGCCTCGGGCTCGTGATCGCTCCGGCCGGGTCGGGCAAGACGACGCTGCTCGCCCAGTTCGCCGCGACGGTCACCGACCCGGTGGCGTGGTACCGGGCCGAGGGGTCGGAAGGGGACGCCGCCGCAGTGCTCGCCTACCTCGAGACGGCCTTCGTCGCGGCGCTCGGCGAGCTCTCACCCCGGCCGTGGGTCACCGTCGAGGACGCCGCGCGCGCCCTCGAGGGCTGGTCGGGAGGTCGGGCACTGCTCGTCGTGGACGACCTCCACGCGCTGCGGGGCAGCCCCGCCGAGGCGGTGCTCGCCCGCCTCGTGGACTACGTGCCGCCCGGTGTGGCGATCCTCGCCGGCTCCCGGTCGGCTCCCGGCTTCGACGTGAGCCGCCTGCAGGTCGCCGGGCAGCTGCTCGAGATCCGCGCCGACGACCTGCGGTTCCGCTCGTGGGAGGTGGAGCGGCTCTTCCACGACTTCTACCGGGAGCGCTACGCACCGGAGGAGCTCGCCGAGCTCACCCACCGGATCGAGGGCTGGGCGGCGGGGCTGCAGCTGTTCCATCTCGCCACGCGCGACCGTCGCGCGGACGAGCGTCGCCACATCCTCGCCGCGCTGCACACGCGATCCCGTCTGGCCCGGGAGTACCTCGCCGGCAACGTGCTCGACCAACTGCCCGGCGAGGTCCGCCGCTTCCTGCTCGACACCTGTGTGCTGGGTCGGCTCACCGGCCCGCTGTGCGACACGCTGCTCGGGCGCAGCGGCAGCGCGGAGCTGCTCGAGGAGCTCGCCCGCACGCAGACCTTCACGACGCCGATCGAGCGCGACGGCGCCTACCGCTATCACGAGGTGCTGCGCTCCCACCTCTGCGCCGCGCTCGTCGACGAGGTCGGCGAGGCGGAGGTCCGCCGCCGTCACGTGCGCGCGGCGCAGGTGCTCGAAGCCGCCGGCGAGCTGCACGACGCGCTCCTCGCCTACTGCCGGGGCGAGGACTGGCAGGCGGTCGGGCGGCTCCTCGGACACGAGGGTGAGCAGATCGCCCACGACCCGGGGGACTGGCTCGACCTCCTGCCGCCGGCGATCCGCGAGCACGACCCGTGGGTGCAGCTCGCGACCGCTCGACGCTGGCGCGCCCACGGCCGGTGGAGCGAGGCGGTGGCCGCATACCGCAGCGCCGAAGAGATCGCCGAGTCCCATGGCGCCGGCGAGATCAGCCGTCGGGAGCGCCTCGCGCTCTCCTCCTGGCTGGAGCGACCGCTGCCCGCCCAGCCGGGGTGGGCAGGGCTCGTCCGCCAGGCCACGATCCGTGACCCGCGCGCCGTCGGCGAACAGGCCGCCGCCGTCGGAGGCGTCCACGGCGCCGTCTCGGGCGGCCTGGCGGCGCTGCTCGCCGGGGATGTCGCGCACGCGCACAGCGTGCTGCGGTGGGCGGCGCAGTCCGAGGACGCGAGCCCCGCACTCGTCGCCGGAGTGCGGTTGGGGGCAGCGACAGCCGCGCTGCTCGCCGGCCGGGACGAGGCCGGCACGGAGATCGACCGCGCCGTGGAGGACGCGGAGGCGCTGGCCATCCCGTGGCTCGGCCGGCTGGGCCGGACGCTGCTCGGCAGGGAAGCGCCCCCCGCGCGGGCACACCATGCACCACCGGATCCCTGGGGCGACGGCCTCGACGCACTCCTGACCGCCCTGCGCGCACTGCACGTCGGCGAGCCGGGGCCCGCGGAGCTGCCCGAGGCGGCGCGCGGCTTCGCCACGGTCGGCGCCACGGTCCTCGAGGTGTGGTGTCTGGCCGCGTGGGCGCTCGACGAGGCCCGCCGCGGTGCGCCGGAGGCGCTGGCCGACGCGCGCGAGGCGGAGGCCCGCGCCCGCTCGCTCGCCGTGCCGGGGGCCTGGGTGCTCGCCCAGAGCGCGCTGGCGGTGTGCCTGCCGAAGCGGTCAGTGACGCTGCGACGCGCCGCCGAGGACACCGCCGAGCAGTGCGGCCTGCGCCTGCCCGCCCTCGAAGCGCCGGCCGCCGGGGCGGAGGCGGACGCCGGCGCCTCGGCGGGAGGGGGTACGCCGCCGCCGGCCACCGGGCAGCCGCGAACGCCTGTCGTCGCGCTGCGCTGCTTCGGCGGGCTCGCGCTCACGATTGAGGGGGAGGCTGTGGACCTCAGCAGCGTGCGCCCGCGCGTGCGCTCGCTGCTGCGCTTCCTCGCCCTGCAGGAGGGGCGGGCGGTGCACCGGGAGGTGATCGCCGAGGCGCTGTGGCCTGGGGCCGAGGGCGACGCAGGGATGCGGGGACTGCACGTGGCCGTGTCCTCGCTGCGGCGGGTGCTGCATCCGGTGGAGGGCCTTGGCGTCATGCGCGAGGGGGACGCGTACCGGCTCAGGCTGCCAGAGGGCGCGCTCAGCGACGTGAGGGACTTCCAGCAGGCCCTGGCCGAGGGGCGGCGGGCGGACCGAGGGGGCCAGGTCGACGCCGCCGTCGACGCCTACCTTCGCGCGGTCGGCATCCACGAGGGCGAGCTGCTGCCCGAGGAGGGGCCCGCCGAGTGGGTCGTCGCGTCACGCGACAAGCTGCGCTCCGAAGCGGTCGAAGCCGCCGAGCGGCTGGGTTGCCTGCTCTTCGACCGGGGCGACACCGCCGGCGCCGTGCTCGCCTGCGAGCAGGGGCTGAAGTTCGACCGCTACCGCGACGTCCTCTGGACGACGCTCATCGCAGGGCTCGAGGCGGCGGGCGCCCAGGCCGCCGCCGCGCACGCCCGGCAACGCTACGACGAGGTCCTCGCCGAGCTGGGGCTCGCGCGGTTGCCGCCCGGGTGACCCCGCGAACTCGGGGAGTTCGCGGGGTCACTGCCCGTTGGGGCAGCGGGGAAGTCCCCAACAGCCGTCTCGACGAGGCTCTCCAAGGACGGGTCGGGGCCGTAGCGTCGAGCGCAGCATGATCTCCGAGACCGACGAGTCGCTGCGCACCCTCGTGCGCCGCGACGTGCTGAACGGCACGAAGATCGACGTGTCCTTCGACGCGCCGACGCAGGATTGGGCGGCGAAGCGCCAGGGGCCCGCCATCAACCTCTACCTCTACGACGTGCACGAGGACCTGCAGCGGCGTCCCGGCCAGTTCGTCGAGCACCGCGACGAGCGCAGAAGGGTGGTCGACCGGACCCTCCCGCCCCGCCGGTTCAAGCTCTCCTACCTCATCACCGCGTGGACGCAGCGCCCCGAAGACGAGCACCGCCTGCTGGCGGCGCTGCTTGCGTGCTTCCTGTCCTTTGACGGGTTGCCGCGTGAGGTGTTGCAGGGCGCCCTCGCCGAGCAGGACGAGGCGATCCGGACGACGATCGGCCTGCCCCTGCCCCCCGAGCGCTCGCTGTCCGACGTGTGGACCGCCCTCGGCGGCCAGCTGAAGCCGTCGCTGAGCCTCGTCGTGACCGTGCCGTTCCCGCCGTTGCTGCCTCGCCAGCAGCCCGTCGGCCCGCCGGTGCGCCAGCCCCGCATCGCGGTCCAGGGAGCCGGCGGCCAGGTCGAGGAGGTCGGGCGCCGCACGCACGACGAGTCGGGGGCCGGGGCGCGGTGACCGCACCGCCGGAGCCGTTCTCGACGGTCACCGCCGACCCGTCCCTGGTGCACTTCCTGCGCAGGATGGCGATCGTCGAGTCGCGGGTGCGCGCCGAGGTCGCCCGCCGCCGTGCCGGGGACCCCGAGCCCGACGACCCGTTCCGCGGCCTCTACGTGACCGATGCGCACGTCGACCGGCTGCTCGAGGACGGCCCCGGCGGGCCGGCCGCCGACGACGCCGCTCAGCTCACCGAGTCGGTCGAGCACGAAGCCGACCTGGTGGAGGCGGGCGGTGTTGACCTGCGGCTGCGGCGCCTGCAGGCGACTTTCGACCTCGACGCGTTCGACGTCGACCTCCTCCTCGTCGCCGTCGCGCCCGACGTGGACCCCCGGTTCGAACGGCTCTACGCGTACCTGAACGACGACGTGTCCCGTCGGCGTGCGAGTACGGGTCTGGCCCTGTCCCTGTGCGGGGCGGTGTCGTCGGCCGGGGCTGCCCGCCGCCGACTGACGGCTGCGGGGCCGCTCGTCGGCGGCGGCCTCGTGACCGTCGAGGACGCCGACCGCCCGTTCCTCACGCGGGCCCTGCGCGTCCCCGACCGGGTGGTCGCCCACCTGCTCGGCGACGACGCGATTGACCCGGTGGTCGCGCCGCTGCTCGCCCCCGCCGTCGACACCGACGGGTGGCCGCAGGGCCCGCTCGAGCAGGCCGTCGCGGCGGGGACCCGGCTGTGCTACCTGCAGGAGGGTCACGAGGCGTCGGGCCGGTCAGCGGCGGTGACGGCCCTGCGGCGCAGCGAGCGGCCCCCGCTCGTCGTCGACACCGAGCGCCTCGAAGGCGCCGGTTCGGTCACCGAGGTCGCCGCCGCCGCCGCGCGGGAGGCGCGCCTCACGGGGGCCGGGCTCGTCGTGGGGCCGGTCGAGGCGCTGCTCGAGCGGGGGGCCGGGGCGGTCCGCGCGTTCGCGGACTGCGCCGTCACGATCGTCCTCGTCGGCGCGCGGGCATGGGACCCCGCCTGGTCGGCGACCGTGCCCCTCGTGCTCGACGCGCCGGTGAGCGACATCGAGCAGCGGACGCGGCTGTGGGAGCGCGCCTTCGACGGTGACGCCGCCCCCGACCTGTCGCCCACGCAGGTCGCCGCACCGTTCCGCCTCACCCCCGAGCAGGTGGTGCGGGCGGCTGCCACCGCTCGCCTGCGAGCGGCGGCCCACGGAAGGGCGCTTACCGCTGCGGACCTCCAGGCGGGCGCGCGGGCGCAGAACTCCGTGAACCTCGAACGCCTCGCCCGGCGGGTCGCTCCGCGCGCGACGTGGGAGGACCTCGTGCTGCCCGCCGACGTGCTCGGCGCCCTGCGTGAGCTCACCGCACGTGCCCGCCACCGCGACCGGGTGCTCGACACCTGGGGTATGGGGGTCGCCGCGGGGCGCGGCCGCGGCGTCACGGCGTTGTTCGCGGGCGACTCTGGCACGGGCAAGACGCTGTCGGCGGAGATCGTCGCCGGTGACCTCGGCCTCGACCTCTACGTCATCGACCTCTCCACCGTCGTCGACAAGTACATCGGCGAGACGGAGAAGAACCTCGACCGCATCTTCGCCGCGGCGGACCGGGTCAACGGCGTGCTGCTCTTCGACGAGGCCGACGCGCTGTTCGGCAAGCGCTCCGAGGTGAGCGACGCCCGTGACCGCTACGCCAACGTCGAGGTCGCCTACCTGCTCCAGCGCATGGAGGCGTTCGACGGCGTGGCGGTGCTCACCACGAACCTGCGCGCCAACCTCGACGAGGCGTTCACGCGCCGTCTCGACGCGATCGTCGACTTCCCCGTGCCCGAGGAGGACGACCGCCGCCGGCTCTGGCGCGCGAAGCTCCGCGCCGAGCTGCCCCAGGAGGCCGACATCGACCTCGACTTCCTGGCCCGCGCCTTCAAGCTGTCCGGCGGTGAGATCCGCAACATCGCCGTCACCGCCGCGTACCTCGCCGCGGACGCCGGCCGCCCCGTGGGGATGGCCGACGTCGTCCGCGCCACCGCCCGCGAGTACCGCAAGCTCGGCCGGCTGTGCTTGAAGGACGAGTTCGGTCCGTACCACGGGCTCGTCGGTGAGCCCGCCTCGGCGTGACTACCTCTTCGTCGGGGCGTCTGGGCTCGGCTCGGCCAGGCCGAGGGCGAGCAGCCGGCGGGCGACGGCGACGACCGCGGCCGTGACCACGTCCGGGTCCTCGCCGCGGGCCTCGGCGAGGCCCATGGCGACGTCGCCCACGCGGTGCCGGCCGTCGCAACGGGCGAGGAGGTGCAGGACGTCGTCGTCGACGGCGACCTCCGACCGCAGCCCTCGAAGGAGGCGCAGACGCGTGTCCGCTACTGCCAACCGTCCGTCGCCGGCCCGCATCCCGAACTCGAGACGGTGGTCGGCCGGCAGCCGCAGACGGACCTGACGGACGACGTCGTCGCCTTCCGTGAGGAGGTCTTCCGCCGCGAAGACCCGCGCGATCTGCTCACCGAGCGGCTCGGCGAGGGTCGGCGGTCCGGCGGTGCGCAGCCAGTTGCGTGTCCCGGCGCGACGGCGCAGGAGGACGACGCCGGCCGTGACGGCGACGATGCCGCACCCGGCGAGGTAGGCGGTCCAGCGGTCGAGCGCGTCGGCGTAGGCGGGCTCGTCCCGCCCGCGGTTCCACACCGCCGCGTAGTCGAGGGGCTCGAAGGTCTCGTCGTGCAGGAGCCACGCGTCGCAGCCAAGGTTGTCCACCCAGCGTGCAGCCGGCTCCCACCACTCGCCCGGCGCGTGGTGCCCCCAGTTCGCGAGGACGACGGCGACCCCGCCCTCGGTGAGGTGGGCGGCGGCGCGCCGGACGATCGTGGCGCACAGCCGGTCCTCGGGCATGCCCCCGTCACGGAACTGGTAGCGGGTCTCCGGGGAGATCACGTACGGGGGGTTGCACACGATGAGGTCGAAGCGCTCGCCGGCGACCGGGTCGTACCAGTCGCCGAGACGGGTCCCGACGCCGACGCCGTTCAACGCGGCGTTGAACGCGGTGAAGCCCAGCGCCCGCCGGTTGGCGTCGACCGCGACGACCGTGTCGCTGTGCGGGGCGGCGAGGAGCGCCTGGATGCCCGAACCCGTCCCCAGGTCGAGCGTCCGCCCGGTCGGGCGTCGGGGCGTGACGCCGGCCAACGTCAGCGCCGAGGCCCCCACCCCGGCGACGTGTGCGCGGCCGATCCCGGCGAAGGCCGACCCCGACGGGTCGTGGACGAGGCGCAGACCTCCGGTGATCGACATGGCGAACGGCGAGCGCACGCCGCCGCCCGGCGCCGGCTCGACGAGCCCGCTCGCGAGGACGCTTTCCAGCGGGACGGGCGCCAGGGCGGCACGGGCCTCGTCCTCGGCCACCGTGACGTTGAGGGTGAACAGCCGCACGAGGGTGTGCAGCGGTGTCGGCTCGGCCAGGCGGCGGAGGTAGTAGGCAAGGTTCGGCCGGCCGTCGGGGCCCTCCTCGTCGCGGCCCTGCACCGCGCGAAGCCCCGCCTCGGTGTAGCCCGCCTGCTCGAGCGCGTCGCGGAGCCCGGCCGTGAACGCCGCGTCGCCCGCGGCCGGCGGGGCCGGCAGCCCGCTTGGTTCCTCCCTGCCCATGCCTCCCCCAGCCGCCGTCCTCAGGAAACGCTAACCCATGGCGGCGGGGGCTGGGTCAGA
>DATLGH010000025.1 GCA_035540635.1 Egibacteraceae bacterium
GGCCTGCCCGCGTGACAGGCCCAGCTTGGGCGCAAGCCAGTCCGCGGTGGACCCCGCCCTGCCGAGGAAGGCTTTGCGGGCGTCGAGCTCGCCGATGCGCCGCAACCGCTCGGCGGCCACCCGCGTCTCCACCCGCCGCAATCCCACCACGGAGGCGGCCAGCGCCTCGTCGCCGACCGCCCCGCCCAACACCTGAGCGCCCAACCGGTCAACGGTCGCGTGCAGCGCGTCGAGCAGGCCCCGGGCGGCGTCGCCGGTGTCGTCCGCGGCCGCCAGCCGGTCAAGGACCCCCCGGCCCACCTCGGCCAGCCCGCCGGCGTCCAGACGCCCCAGCGACCGGGCGATGACCTCGGCCAGCTCGCTGGCGTCGAGCGCCTCGAGCGGTGCAGCGGCTACCTGGTTCGTACTCATGTTCGACAACCTACCAGAGGGGTGTGACAGCCACAGCCCGTATCCACACACCAGCCCAGAAATCTGCGGCCCCGCGGGGGGGTCGCGCCCCAGCCGACAAGGACCACGCCGGGCCGACCCGACCTGCCGCAGGCCGCCCGCAGCGCGCCCCCGGGCACAGGAAGAATCCCGCGTATGCGCCGGAATCCCGGCCCGGGGACTCACGCGCCCCGGCCGCGCACCACGCCCAAGCCCCGGCGCGCAGCGCGGCCAAGCCCCGGCGCGCAGCGCGGCCAGAGCCGGCCACGGCCAGAGCCGGCCACGGACACCGGCCGAGCACCGGCGCCCCGCGAACGGTGACCTACGCCGGCTGCAGGAGGTTGCGCTCGACGACCGTCGGCGCGTGCATGGAGCGGTAGCCGACCGAGTCGAAGCGCACGACGAGCACGTCACCCTCGGTCCGCTGGACCGTACCGGCGCCCCACTCGGGGTGGGTGACGGACGCCCCGGTGGCGAAGGGTCCCTCGCGGTCGGCCTGGACGCGCTCCTCCTGGGCGTCGACGTCCCAGTCGTCGGTGCCGCGCTGCTCGGCGCGCCGGAGGCAGTTGTCGCAGCGCAGGCAGAGCTCCCCGGGGTACTCGTCGCCGAGGTAGTTGAGCAGGTAGCGCCGGCGGCAGTTCGTCGACTCGGCGTAGGCGGCGACCATGTCGAGGCGCGACTGCTCGATGTCGCTCTGGACGACCTGGTGGGCGGCCATGTCCTCCATCGCCGCTGACGGGTCGCCCTTCCAGCGGATGCCGTTCCTGAACTCGGTGATGTAGCCGAACCGCGCGAGGTCCTCGAGCAGCGACGCGGCGCCCGAGCGGGCCACGGAGGCCTCTGCGGCGACGCGGGCCAGGACGTCGGCCTCGGGCGTGGCGGTATGGACCTGGCTGAACAGGTGCACCATCTTCGCCACGGTCGTCTCCGACGGCCGGCTGCGCCGGTGCAGGTGCTCGTGGACCGACCGGTCCTCGGGACGGTAGATGAGCACGCAGTCGGCGTGGTCGCCGTCGCGCCCGGCGCGCCCCGCCTCCTGCCAGTAGGCCTCGAGCGAGTCGGGCATCGTGCGGTGCACGACGGCTCGGATGTCCGGCTTGTCGATGCCCATGCCGAAAGCGCTCGTCGCGCACAGGACGTCGAGGGTGTTCGGCTCGTCTGACAGGAACGCCTCCTGCACCTCCTCGCGCAGGCCCCGCTCCATCCCGCCGTGGTAGTGGCCGGCGGCCACGCCGAGCTCGAGCAGGGCGAAGGCGGTCTCCTCGGACTCACGGCGGGTCGTGCAGTAGACGACGGCGGGGCGCCCCACCTCGGCGAGGAGCTTGGCGAGCTGGCGGTCACGGCGGTCGGGGTCGGTGACGCGCACGACGCCGAAGTGGAGGTTGGGACGGTCGAACCCCCGGGCGACGAGCACGGGGTCACGCAGCTTGAGCTCCCGGGCGACGTCGTGACGCACCGCCTCGGGGGCCGTCGCGGTCATCGCGAGGATCGGCGGGCGCCCCATCGCCTCGGCGGCGGTCGCGAGCTCGCGGTAGGCGGGCCGGAAGTCGAAGCCCCACTCCGAGATGCAGTGCGCCTCGTCGACGCAGAACAGGCGGATCGGCGCCTTGCCCAGCGCGGCGCGCACGTCGTCGCGCGACAGCTGCTCGGGGGTGGCGAACAGGAAGTCGAGGTTGCCCGCCTCGAGGTCCGCGAGCAGGCGCTTGCGGGCTTCACCGCGCACGGAGCCCGACAGCGACTCGACGCGTTCGGCCTCCGCGGGCGCGTCCGGATGCTCGGGGCGCCCGCCGCCCCCCTCGCCGTTCGCGGCGTCGCCGCGCAGGCGCCGCACCTGGTCCTGCATGAGGGCGATGAGCGGGGTCGCGACGACCGTCGCGCCACCGAGGATCGCGCCGGCGAGCTGGTAGACCAGCGTCTTGCCGCCGCCGGTGGGCAGGACCGCCACGACATCGCTGCCGGCGAGAACCGCCTCGAGAGCTTCGCGCTGGCCGGGACGGAAGCCTTGCAGGCTCGGGAAGTTGCTGCGGAGGGCGTCGTCGATGTCGGTCAGCGCGGGTTCCTCGGGCTCGGGTCGGCACAACCGGCGCCCCCGGGAGTGGGCGGTGCAAGAGTGCCCCTGGACCGCCGCCCTCATGCATCGTGGAAGATTATCCGGAGCGCCGGATGGGGGGAGGCCGAAACTATGCTGGGGTGATGGCCCCTGAGCGCTTGGTTGAGACCCGGCCTCCCGGCGACGCCGCCCCGCCGGGGAGGGGGCGGGCCGGCGCGTCGGGCGCCCTGGCCGCCTGGGTAGCGCTGGCGACGAGCGAGCTGCTCGCCGGTCTCTTCCCGTCCGTGCCCTCCCTCGTGGTGGCCGTCGGCTCGGGCGTCATCGACCGGGTCCCACCCCTGGTCAAGGACCTGGCCATCGCGGTGTTCGGCACGTTCGACAAGGCCGCCCTCGTCGCCGGGATGCTCCTCGTCGCCGCCGTGTGCGGCGCGGCCCTCGGCGTCATCGCCGTCCGAAGCCTCGCCGGGGCGGCGGCCGGGTTCGCCGTGTTCGCCCTGGTCGGGGTGGCCGCGGCGGTCGGCGAGCGCCAGGCGTCCATCCCGCTCGTCGCCGCCACGGCGGTCATCGCCGCAGCCGCAGGGGTCGTGGCCCTCCGTGGGCTGCTCGTGCGCGGCGGACCCGAACCCGGCCCGGCTACCGGCACAGCCTCGGGCGATGAGGCCGCCGACGCCGAGCCCATGACGCCTCGGGGCGGCCGTCGTGACTTCCTGCGGCTCGCGGCGGGGCTCGCCCTGGGGGCCGGCGCGGCGGCCGCGGGCGGGCGCATCCTGACCCAGCGCTCCGCCGCCGCGGTCGCGCGCGCCCGTGTGCGGCTGCCGGCGGCTTCGGCCCGGCTGCCTCCGCCACCTGCCGCCGCGTCACTGCCCGTCGACGGGATCTCGCCGCTCGTCACCCCCATAGAGCGCTTCTACCGGATCGACACGGCCCTGTCGGTCCCGCGGGTCGACCCGGCGCAGTGGGACCTGTCGGTCACCGGGATGGTCGAGCGACCGCTGCGCCTGTCGTACGACGAGCTGCTCGCCATGCCGCACGCAGAGGCGGACGTAACCCTCGTCTGCGTGTCGAACGAGGTCGGTGGGGACCTCGTCGGCAACGCGCGCTGGACGGGGGTGCCCCTGCGGGCCGTCCTCGAGCGGGCGGGCGTGCAACCGGGAGCCACCCAGGTCGTCGGCCGGTCCGTCGACGGATGGACGGCGGGCTTTCCGACCGAGGTGGCCTTCGACGGCCGTGACGCGCTCATCGCCGTCGGCATGAACGGCGAGCCCCTGCCGATCCGGCACGGGTTCCCCGCCCGGCTCGTCGTCCCCGGCCTGTACGGCTACGTCTCGGCCACGAAGTGGCTGTCGGCGATCGAGCTCACGACCTGGGGCGCCTTCGACGGCTATTGGGTGCCGCGCGGGTGGGCGAAGGAGGGGCCGATCAAGACGCAGTCACGGATCGACGTCCCCCGCCGTGCGAGCACCGTCCCGGCGGGGCGCGTGGCGGTGGCCGGCGTGGCCTGGGGAGGCATCCGCGGCATCGACCGCGTCGAGGTGTCCGTCGACGGGGGGAGCTGGCAGCGGGCACGCCTCGCCGAACCGCTGGGGGCGGCGACGTGGCGCCAGTGGGTGTGGGACTGGGACGCGGAACGCGGCCGCCACGAGCTCGCCGTCAGGGCGACCGACGGGGAAGGGGCCGTGCAGACCGCCGAGCGTCGTCGCCCCGCGCCCGACGGCGCGACCGGCCACCACGCCGTCACCGTCGAGGTGGTGTGACCGGCGGACGACCGTGGGGCGCCGCGCCGGGACGTGAAGCCGGCGGTGTCAAGGCCGGACGGCCGGTTGCCGACGCATGTCGTATGGCAGCAGCACACCGACACGGCGCGCCGCCGCTCGCCGCGGACGGACTGCCGGTCGCGCCCGGCCCCGACGCCCCGAGCCCGACGAGGCGTGGGGGCAGGGACGTCGGCCTCGCGGCGGTCGCGCGTCGCGCGTGCGTGGCCGGGGGGCGCCTGGCGCGGAGGACGTTCGTCACCCTGACCCGGCCGCTGCCCAGCCACATCGCCGAACACCGCGAACCCGCGCGCACCGCGCTGGTGTTCGCGGGGATCATCATCGTGGCGCTCACTTCTCAGCTGCCCCAACAGGCCCAACCCAGGGGAAGCGTGGCGTTCGTCCTCGGGGGCCTCGCCACCGCGTTCGGCCTCGCAAGCCTCTGGCCGCGCCTGCACGGACTGCTCAACCGCTACGACGGGCTCCTGGCCCTGGCCCTCATCGCCGCGCTCGTTGCGGTGACCGGCGGGTCGGCGTCCATCTACCGGCCGCTGCTCGTCCTCCTGCTGCTTTATTCGGCGTTGTTCTGCGACACGGCGCGGCTCGTGGGCACGGGCGTGCTCATCGGGGGTGCGGTGCTCGCCCCGCTTGCCTTCGCCGGGGTCGACGCCTCCCTGGTCACCGTGCTACTCGTCGAGGGTCCGGTCTGGGCGGTGCTCGCCGGCGTCGTCCACACCCTCGTCCAGCGGACGCGGGCGACGGCACGCACCGACGGGCTCACGGGGCTGAGCAACCACGTGACCTTCCAGACGGTGCTGCACGCCGAGCACGAGCGCATGCGCCGTTACGGGTCCCACTACAGCGTCCTGCTCGTCGACCTCGACCACTTCAAGCGCATCAACGACGCGCACGGCCATCCTGTCGGCGACGAGGTGCTGCGGGCCGTGGCGCGGCTGCTCGGCGAGCGCGCCCGCGTCACCGACACGGTGGCGCGCTACGGCGGGGAGGAGTTCGCCATGCTCCTGCCCGAGACCCCCCGAACCCCCGCGACCGCGTTCGCCAACCGGCTCGCGGCGGCGGTGCGCGAGGCGGCGCTGCCCGTGGCGGCCACCGTCAGCATCGGTGTGGCGAGCAGCTCCGACGGGCTCGTCGACAGCGCCGAGGCCCTCCTGGCGGCCGCTGACCAGGCACTTTACGAGGCGAAGCGGGCCGGTCGCGACCGGGTCGCGGTCACGCTGCCGGCGACGTCGGCGTTCAGCTTCCTCACCGACGTGGGCTCCCCCGCGGCTACCTGAAGGGAGCGCTCGCCCCGACCCGCCCGTGGCGCCGACATGGCCGGATGGGCATGCACTGCCTTTGCGGCAGCGCCGCGCGCCGTTAGGGTCGGGACCGGTTGACGGCATCCACCCGTCACCTTGGCGGGGCGCCTTCGCCCCCGCACTCGCCGGTTTGCCGTGGCGTCTCGGACGCCGCGCCCGCGTCGTGTCGCCGCCGGCCGCCCTGACGTCTGCCCCCCTTGAGGAGTCATGCACCCGCATCTCGCACGCCCCCCCGCCCGCACGCCGAAGCTCCTCGGCCTGACCGCGTCCGCCGTCGCCTTCGCCGTGGCGGGCCTGGCCGCGCCCGCCGCAGCCCAGACGTCCGCCGACGAGGTCGGCCCACGTCCGCCGGACGGGGAGGACGCCCCCACCACCACCGGCCCGCAGGGCGAGACTGCTCCCGAGCCGACCCCCGAGCCTGCCGCGCCCGCCGAGCCGGCGCCCGAGCCGGTGCGCTACACCGTGGCGCCAGGCGACTTCCTCGCATCGATCGCCGCGGCCCACGGTCTGGATCCGGTGGAGGGATGGCGTGCGCTGTTCGACGCGAACCCCGACGTGGCCGACCCCGACCTCATCGTGCCCGGACAAGTGTTGCGCATCCCCGACGCCGCCGAGGTCCTCGAGCCCCGGGCGCTGCCGGCGCCTGCGCCGGTTCCCGGGACCGAAGCCGCCGCGACGCACGCGCCCGGGCAGTCCACCCCGGGACCGGGGCCCGCACCGGCCACCGAGCCGCGCGTCAACACGTCCGCGCCCGCGGGGGCGTGGGACCGCCTCGCACAGTGCGAATCGGGAGGCAACTGGCACATCAACACCGGCAACGGCTACTACGGCGGCCTGCAGTTCTCGCAGTCGAGCTGGCAGGCGGTCGGTGGCGCCGGCCTGCCGCACGAGGCCAGCCGCGAGGAGCAGATCAGCAGGGGCCAGCAGCTCCAGGGGGTCCAGGGCTGGAGTGCGTGGCCCGCGTGCTCCCGCAAGCTCGGCCTGCGCTGAGCGAGGCCTAGCGGGCGAGCCAGTCGGTGCGGCGGCGGTCCGCCGCCGGCTGCCGGCGGTCGAGAACGAGACCGTCGCGCACCGGCTCGCCTGCGGCAGCGAGCACCGTCGTGATCTCCTCGCCGATCAGCTCGTCGCGCTCGAGCAGTGCGTCGCGCAGCGCCTCCACGAGGCGGCGGTTGCGGTCGAGCACTGCGCGGGCGTGGGCCTTGGCCTGTGCGAGGAGGCGGTCCACCTCCGGGCGCATCCCCGGGTCGGCGAGCACGCGGCCGACGAGGTTCGTGTCGTTGAGCAGTGAGCCCTGCGCCGCCTCGAGCGACACGAGCGAGCCCGCCATCCCGCACGAGCCGACGATCTCGCAGGCCACCTGGGTGGCGTAGGCGAGATCCCCGCCCGGCCCCGTGCCCGCCTCACCGAACCACAGCTCCTCGGCGGCCATCCCCCCCATGGCGATGTGGAGCAGGGCGTACATCTCGGTGCGCGACCGGGTGAAGACCTCATCGAGGTCGCCGTGGGCGAGAAGGCCGAGGGACCCCCGGCGCTTGACGATCGACAGGACCTCGAGACGGCGGGTGCCCGCGACGTAGGCCATCGTGGCGTGGCCCGCCTCGTGAGTCGCCACCGTCCGCCGCTCGGTGTCGGTGTAGGTGACGGGGTTCTTCAAGCCCACCTCGCCCGTCAGACGCGCGTCGGCGACGTCGCGCCACGCCAGCTCGTCCCGGCCGTCCTTCAGCGCGAGGACGAGCGCCTCGTCGAGCAGGTGCTCGATCATCACCGGCGTGTAGCCGAAGGTCTGGCCGGCGAGCTGGTCGCGCAGGTCTTCC
This sequence comes from Egibacteraceae bacterium, assembly GCA_035540635.1. Classification (NCBI taxonomy): domain Bacteria; kingdom Bacillati; phylum Actinomycetota; class Nitriliruptoria; order Egibacterales; family Egibacteraceae; species Egibacteraceae bacterium. Next base: position 7,364 of record DATLGH010000025.1, read on the forward strand.
CCGTCGAGCTCGGGAGCGTGGGACTTCTTCGCGAGGAAGTAGTCGACGAGCTCACGGCGGTCCGCCTTCGCCGGCAGCTCGAAGGTGAGGCGGCGGTCGAAGCGTCCGGGGCGCAGGAGCGCCGGGTCCAGATCGTCCGCCCGGTTCGTCGCCGCTATGACGAGGATGTTGTGGTACACGGGCCTGCGCGTGCGGACCTGTCTACGCGGTGGGAGGTAGGCGTTCAACGCCTTCGCGAACCCGTTCCACAGCCGGTGGCCGAGCGGCGGGGTGTCGAAGGACTGCAGCTGGACGAGCAGCTCGTTCACCACGCCGCCGGTGCCCTCGCTCGAGCCGAAGCGGTTCGCCACGAGGACGGTGGGCCCCGACGAACCGCATGCGTTCGTGCCCATGACGCTCGCGGGGGTGGACGTGGCGCGCATGCCGCCGCGGGAGGTCGCGATCGCGTCGATCTCCTCGATGAAGCCGATGGCCCCGCCTTCGCGGCGCGCCGCCTTGCGCAGCTGCTTGAAGTAGCCGCGGATCTTGCGGGCGGTCGCGCCGTACCACATCGACTGGAAGCTCGTGGCGGAGACGAACAGGAACGGCACACCCGCCTGACGCGCCATGGCCTTCGCGAGATGGGTCTTGCCCGTGCCGGGAGGGCCCTCGAACAGCAGCCCCCGGCGCGGGTTGCCGCCGAGGCGCCCCCGGTACAACGCGTAGCCGAGGAACGTGTTGAGGGTCTTCACGACCTCGTCGACGACGGTGTCGAGGCCTTTCACGTCGCCGAAACCGACGTCGATCTGCTCGGGCCGGAAGAGCATGTGGGGGGAGCGCCCGCTGGCCAGAGGCATCGCGACGATGACAACCAGGATGACGACAAGGAACAGCGGGAGCATGTAGAGGTAGGGGTCGCGGGGCAGGTCGGGCAGCGCGAAGACGTCGAACGGCGCGCCGACGGCGATCCGCCACCACAGGAACGCCGCCGGCACGGCGAGCACGGCGGCGAGCAGCGCGAGCCGGCGCCTTCTCGCCTGCTCCCTCGCCTGGCCGACGTCGGCCCCGAGGGCGTCGACGAGTGCACCGCCGAGGCGTGCCGCCACTGTTGTCTCGCTCACGGTCCCCGCCTTTGGTCTTCCGACCCTGCTTGACCGGCACGGCGCGCGCAGGGCGAACCTGCTGCCATAGTAGACGCAACGATCACCCTGCGTGATAGTGACGTTGCGCAGCGCGCTGGCCGCCGCCGTCAGCCGCGGACGATGACGCAGTAGGGGCCGAGGGCGACGAGGCGGTCGGCGCCGTAGGTGGCCCGGGTCGTGACGATGGAGGTGAGGGCGCCGGAGTCCTCGTCGAACTCGACGTCGTCGACCGCGCCGGCGCTTTCGCCGCGGTCGGTGAGGACCCGACGCCCGAGCCAGTCGAGGTCCCCGGCGACCATGGCAAGCTCGCGTTCGTCGGCGGGGCCGCGGAGCGCGCCGCCGTCGCCGACGACGACCGCGTCGGGGCCGAAGCCCGACAGCGCCCGCCACTCGACGAGCAGCGCACGCTTGCGCCGCCCGTCGATGTGGACCGCCGTGACGCGCCGGTGCCCGACGTCGACGAGCAGGCGGCGCACCTTGCCGAGCTGCTCGGCGTCGTTGCGCGACATGACGGGCGTGCCGTGCGCGTCGGAGAACCGCACCTACGTCTCCTCGCGGGGCCGGTGCAGGCGGTCCCGAAAGGCCTCCACGGCGCTGCCGAAGCCCGCCAGGTCGTCGTGGAGGAACTCCTCCGTGGCGGCGGGCACCATGAGCGCCTCGCCCGAGACGGAGAACGTGTCGCCCACCGGTAGGAGCCGGGGGCCCTGTCCGCCGTCGATCTCGAAGCCGACGACGTCGGCGTCCTCGTTCACCTCGAGCACGAGGTCGCGCACGGTGCCGAGCGCCCGGCCGCCCTCGGTCATGACGGTCGTCCCAACGACATCGGCGTCCCCGGCGACGTCGCGCATCCCCTCGTCCGGGGCGCCGAGCGCTTCCCTGCCCGTGATCATCACCGCGTCCCTGCCGAGAGCGGCGACCCGCGACCACGGCAGAACCGCCTTGAGGGGCCCGGCGAAGCGCCCTCGCTTGTTGAGCGTGAAGCCAACCACCTTCGCCTCTGTGTGGAGGAAGACGACGTCCTTGACCTCGGCGACGTCCTCGGCGGTGTCGAGGGTGACCACCGGCCGGCCGATGAGGTCCCGCGCGCGTAGCAGGAGGGTCAACGTCGACCCCGCCGGCCCCGCGCGGCGATGACGCCGCCCGCCCGGCGCCGCCGTTGCACGGCCAGGAACGCCACGAGGAGCATGAGCAGGACGGCCGCGCCGACGACGATCCACCACCACCAGTCCATCGGCTGCATCCTAGTGCGAATCGCCGGGTCCTTAGCCGCGCCCTTTGCTGGGCGCGGTGGGGGGCCGCCCCGACGGGGTATCGCTTTCTGGCCACATCCTCCCAGCCGCCGCGAGGAAGGACCCTCCATGAGCCAGAACCGGGATCAGTATCTCGTCAACCTGCACGGCGCCACTCACGAGGTGTTCGGCGGCGACCCCGACGAGATCGTCCTGCGGGTCCGCCGCATCGGGGAGGGTGCGCGCACGCTCAGGGACTTTGCGGTGGACCTCCGCAGCGAGGCGGATCGCTACGGGCGCCTGCACCGCGGCGGCTGGCGGCTCGTCGCGCCGTTCGACGCCGGCGAGGGCCGATGCCGCAAGACCGCAGAGCCGGGGCAGGAGCCCGGAGTCCCAACGCTGGCCCCGGTCAGCGCGCCGCCCGAGAGCCTCGCGGCGGTCGTCGAGGGAGCTGTTGACCTGCCGGAGGCTGCCGCCCGGCTGCGTGTGGCGGCCGATGCCTACGAGCGCGTGGACGCCGAGGGCCGACGGCTGGCCCGGCCGGTGGCGGAGGGACGGGTGTCGCTCGCGTGAGCGCGCAGGGGTGAGGACGGCGTTACTCGGCGTGTGCGGGGGGTAGAGGGCGGGGAGAGGACCGTTACGAAGGAGCCGCAACGTGGTTGACATCCGCCAGGACACCGAGACCGTCAAGAGGGAGTTCGACGATCTCAGCACGCCGACGCAGGTGTTCATCTGGACGCTCGTGGGGCTCGGCATGGTTATCGGCCTCCTGCTCGGGGGCGCGGTCGGCTACGGCATCTCGGTCGACGAGGTCGACGGCCGCGACTGCATCGAGCACCAGGACACCCTCTACTGCGCCGACGCGGGGGCACCGCCGCAGTAGGGCGGGAAGCCGGGGTGCCGTGCCGGCGGCGACCCAGGGGCGCGCCGGTCGCCCGGTTCGTCCTGTCCAGATGGCCTGAACTGATCCTCAAGGAGTAGTCACCCCTCACCGATGCATGGGTACGCGGCGATCCCCGCCTGGGGCGCCACCGAATCCCTTGGAGGACTCCCATGCATCTCAAAGCTGTCGCTGCTGCGGTCACGGGCGCCGCGCTGCTCCTTCCGGGCGCTGCTGTGGCCGGGACGCACCTGGACGGCCATGGCGTCACCGGCGGCTCGGTGAAGACGCCGCCGGTCAGCGCCACGGTGGAGATCGGCTCGGCGACGGTCGACGCGCCGGCGCTCACTGCACCCGGCGTCCCGGCCACTCCGGCCCTGCCCGACGCCCCGTCACCCGAGCTGCCCACCGTCGAGAAGCCTTCCGTGCCGTCGCTGCCGAAGCCGTCGGTGCCGTCGCTGCCGAAGCCGTCGGTCCCCACGCTGCCCGACGCCGGCGCCGTGCCTGCTCCCGCCACCCCGGCCCTACCTGGCGTGCCCGGTCCCGGAGGCGGCCCCTCGGCTGACGTCACCAACGACTCCTCCACGGGGATCGGCGTCCACGACGGCGACCCGAGCGTCCGCCAAGACCGCAGTTCCACCGCCAAGGTGCACCGCGGCGCCAGCCCCGCGCAGTAGCAGCTTCCGCTTCCGGCGCCGATGACCACGAGGTCGTCGGCGCCGTGGCGCGTCCGGGCCGCGCCGCCGGGGCGGGTAGACGCCATGTGGTGGGGACGTTGACGGACCGACCTGGGGTCGTCATGGAAGGTGGGGCGATGGCCGCGCCTGAGGAAAGGCGAGAGCCCCGCCGGCGGGACGAGGCTCTCAGGCATTGCGCGGGTCCGCGCTGGCTGGCATTGCGCGGGTCCGCGCTGGCTGGTGTCGGTGAGAGGACTTGAACCTCCAAGGGCCGAAGCCCACACGGCCCTCAACCGTGCGCGTCTACCAATTCCGCCACACCGACAAGGCTCGGGCGAGTATGCCAACGCCCGGCTCCCGGCTGCAACGCTGCCAGCATAGCGGCCGGCCCAGGGCGGATCAGCCGGCGTTCTTCAGGATTGCCCCGAGCTCGAAGTGCATGCCGTCGGGGATGCTCCAGCGCCCGCCCCAGACGAAGCCCCAGCGGTCGAAGACCTCGACGATGCGGGGGTCCATCTGCGGCACGGCCCCGTAGCCGTTCGTCGACACGTTGATGTCGACGGCGAGCCCCCAGGCGTGCATGGACAAGCCCCGCTGGGGGTTGAAGAGCACGTGGCGAGGCACCCAGCATCCGCCGTACTGCGAGGGGTCGATGAGGTGGGCGAGCCCCCGGTCCTGGACCTCCTGCAGAGCCCCCCGCAGCTGCGGGATCAGAAGCCGGTGGCAGAGGACCTCGCCGCGCAGGATCGGCACGTTCGCGCGGACGATGTTGCGCCGCACCCAAGCGGAGTCGATCTGGATCATGCCGTCGCCGAACGACACGTAGTTGAACGGCTCGAACGCGTTGCGGGCGGCGGCACCCGACAGGAACGCCCGCTGCGTCGTGGGCTCCTCGAGGACCTGCGGTGCGATGCCGGTCGCCTCCTGGACGCGCTTGGCCGCGTTCGCGGGCGCTGCGTCCCCGGCGAGCGAGATGAGGATCGAGCGGGTCCCCTGGAGCTGGAGCGCCTGGGCCGTCGCCTGGCTCACGATCGCATCAGCGACGGGTGGTGCGCCGTTCGAGGCGAGCGCGCCGACGCGCAGGGTGGTGACGCCGGCCGCGGGGATGCGTTGGCCGAGCTCGAGCTGGAGACGGTGGCCCACCTCGTGGATGAAGGCGGCGTCGCCCTCGCTGATGCGCTGCCAGACCTCGACGGCGTCTGCGGTCACCTGCGGGGTGAGCACCCGGAAGCCGAACGGATCGACGGCGGCGACCCTCACCGCGGTCACGCCCTCGGGGGCGGCGATCGCCACCTCCCCGACCGTGAGCATGGTGGCGAAGGTGACGCCCTGCACGCCGAGGACCTGCCCGAGGAGGTCGTCGCGGTCAGCCGGGACCCCGTCGAGGCGAAGCTTCGGGGTCTGCACGGTCACGGGCTCGAAGTGCGGAGCCTCGCCCTCGGGGGCGGCAGGCGGAGGCGCGGGCGGCGGCGGTGCGCCCTCCGCCGGCACGTCGGCGGGCAGTGACGGCGGGGCGAGGCCCTCCACCGGCGCGGTGCCCAGCGCGACCTCTGCCTCAGGCGCAGGCACCGACCGGCTGTGGAGCAGGCCCTCGCCGCCCGGACCCTCGCCCAACTCCGACGTCGCGACCGTGGTCACCGACGGGGTGCAGGTGGCAAGGACCAGGCAGCTGACCGCTCCGAGCAGCGCGACGCGGGAACTCTTCAGTCTCCTGAGCAGCGAAAGACGCTTCGTCATAGCACCTATGGGTCGTGGCTCACGTCGGCGGCCACCCAACACGGGAACCCGCCGACCGCATGGCGGTCACGCGCTTCGACAGGATCTGCAGAAAAGCTCACTGTGTCAACGACTGTGCCGCTGAGCCGTAACGCCACCCCGGTCACGCGCGCGGTCCGACGGCCTCGCGCACCCGCGCTGCGTCAGCGATCAGACGCTCCTCCGCCTGGACCGGGAGCCCCCCGCCATCCCATGCGAGTGGGAGGTCCAGCCATGACCTGCAGCCACCGTAGGCGTCCGTCCTCGGCAGCGTGACCGGCTCGGGCAACGCCACGGCGCGGACGACGAGGGCCTGGAGGGCGTGGCGCGGCCGGAAGATGAGGCGGTCGGCTTTGATGGACTCGGCGGTCCAGATATGCAGGTCGGCGACCTCGTCGAGCCGGTCGGGATGTTCGACCGCGACCACGTCGACGAGGCTCAGACCGCACCGCACGACGAAGGTGCCTCGCGACTCGTCGACGTCGGCAGCGCCCCGCGCGAGCAGGTCCGCGTGCTCGGGACGAACACGCTCGGCGTGGCTGTGGGCAACCGTCGGAAAAAGGACGAACCCCCCGCCGGACTGCCCGACGGTGAACGCCTTCTCGTGGATACCGCCTTTGCGCAGCAGCAGGGTCTGGCGACCGTCGAGCAGGGCGTGGGCGACCGCAGCCCATTCCTTGAGCGCGAGCGTCGTGGCGACACTGGTGGCCGTCATGCGCGCAAGTGTAGGGGGCGGGCGGGCGCTAGGGTGCAGGCGCCATGCCAGCCCCC
>DATLGH010000026.1 GCA_035540635.1 Egibacteraceae bacterium
CGCCCCCCCCGACGCCCCCCTGCCTCCTGCCGCCGCCGCCGGTGAGGAGCCGTTCAGCATCATCGGTGCGCTGGCGGGCGGCTGACCGCGCTGCTTGGCGCGGTGCCCGGTGGGGTACCAATGGCCCACGGAGCAACCGACGTCAAGGAGGCGAACCGATGGGTGACCACAAGGGCGAAGAGTTCAAGGGGCGCGCGAAGGAGGCGGCCGGCGACCTGACGGGCGACAAGGACCTCGAGCGTGAAGGCAAGGTCGACCAGGGCAGCGCCTCGGTCAAGGACAAGGTCGGCGACGCCGCCGACAAGGTCAAGGGCGCGCTCCGCAGCGACGACTGACCCGAGGGGCGACCCCCCCCCGAGACACACCGTTGCCGGGGCGCCGACGGTAAAGGGTGCCGTCTGCGCCGCGTAGCGCCCCAGATGCATGACGAGCCCGTCATGGTCGTCGGCGGCGACGTAGGCCCGCCGGTGCGCACCGTCCCCGCCGACTATCGTGCGTGCGTGAGTGACCCACGGCCCCCCGACGACGCGGCGCGCGCCGCGATGAGCGACACGGTGCTTGCGATCGCGGCGGAACGCGCCGTCGAGCCGGTTCTCCGCCGCCTCGTCGAGGCCGCCCGCACGCTCGCGGGCGGGCGGTACGCGGCTCTCGGGATCCCCGACGGTGAGGGCGGCTTCGCCCAGTTCCTCACCACCGGGCTGTCCGACGAGGAGGTCGCGGCGATCGGGCCGCTGCCGCGCACGCACGGGCTGCTCGGAGCGATGCTCGGTGAGCGCGAGTCCTTCCGGACGGCCGACATCACCCGGGACCCGCGGTTCTGGGGGTGGCCGGCCGCACACCCCGACATGCGCTCCTTCCTCGGCGTGCCGATCCTGTCCGCGGGCACGGTGGTCGGTGCGATCTACGTCACCGACAAGGAGGGCGCCCCGGCGTTCACCGACGCCGACCAGGAGGTCATCGAGCTCCTCGCCGCACACGCCGCAGTGGCCATAGAGAACGTGCGGCTCACCGAGCGCACCCGCGAGCTCGCCGTCCTTGAGGAGCGCGCCGCGCTCGCGCGCGAGCTCCACGACGCGATGACCCAGAAGCTGTTCAGCCTGAACCTCGTCGCCGAGGCCGCCGCCGACGCGGTCGGCCGCGATCCGGAGGCGGCCGAGGCCCACATCCGCACCATGCAGGGGCTCGCCCGCGACACGCTCGCCGAGCTGCGCTCGCTCATCGTTGACCTGCGTCCCGCCGACCTGGGCGCCGATGGCCTTGTCGCCGCCCTGCGCGCGCATGTCGATCTCGTCGCCCGCGTCCACGGCGTCGACGTCGTCCTGCGCGCGGAGGGGGACGACCGCCTCGACCCCGAACGCGAGCGCCAGGTGTTCCGCGTGGTGCAGGAGGCGCTGCACAACGCCGTGCGCCACGCGGGTGCGAGCCGGATCGAGGTGACCGTCACCGCCGTCGACGGCCGCGTCGCCGTCGCGGTCCGCGACGACGGTGCCGGCTTCGACCCGGACGACGGCGCGGTGCGCGGCAGGCGGCTCGGCCTCACGTCGATGCGCGACCGCGCCCGCGCCATCGGTGGGCACCTCGCGATCGAGTCGGCCCCGGGGGCGGGTACGGCGGTGCGGTTGGAGGTGGGCGGTGGCTGAGCCGATCCGCGTGCTCGTCGTCGACGACCACCCGGTGGTGCGCCAGGGGCTGCGCGCGTTCCTGTCGTCCCGTGACGACATGGAGGTCGTCGCCGAGGCAGCCGACGGCGAGGAAGCGGTCCGCAAGCTCCGCCACCTGCGGCCCGACGTCGCCCTCGTCGATCTCGTGATGCCCGGCACCGGCGGCCTGCAGGTCCTCGAACGCGCAGCCGAGCTCGAGCTGCCCACCCGCATCATCGTGCTGACGAGCTTCGCGGAGACCGACCAGGTCGTCCCGGCCGTGCGCGCCGGGGCCGCGGGGTACCTGCTGAAGGACGCCGAGCCCCGGGAGCTCGAGGATGCCATCCGTGCGGTCCACCGGGGGGAGGCCCTGCTGCATCCGCGCGCGGCGGGTGCGGTCATGCGGGAGGTGGCCGCGCCCCGGCCTGCGCCGCTCGCCGACCTCACGCCGCGCGAGCGGGAGGTGCTCGTCCGACTCGCGCGGGGACTCACCAACCGGCTCATCGCCCGCGAGCTCGGCGTCACGGAGAAGACGGTGAAGACCCACGTCTCCCACGTTCTCGCCAAGCTCGGCGTCACCGACCGGACCCAGGCCGCCCTCTATGCGTTGCGCGCCGGCCTCGCCGAGACGAGTGGGCGCGACGGCCCGCGCTCCTGAGGCAACAGGCCGGCCCAGAAAGGACGTCCTTCGCAAGGGCGGCCGGTCGTTAAGAAAAGGACCCAGGGGTTGTAGGACCAGCGGCCGAGGCCGGCCGGGCCCTGCGATGGACGTCGCACCGGCGGGGCGGAACTACGGTGCGGGCAGCCTTCGAAAAGGAGCCGGTCATGCCATCGCCGATTCGCGTCGCCCTCGTCACCGGCGGCTCCCTCGGACTGGGCCGGGCACTCGTGGCAAGTCTCGCCGCCGACGGGTGGACGGTCGTCACCGACGGGCGGGACGCGGCGGCGCTGGCCGCCGCCACCGCTCACCCGGCCGTGCACGGCGTGCCCGGCGACGTCACCGACGAGGACCACCGCATCGCGTTGGTGCAGGCCGTCGACGACCTGGGGGGACTCGACCTGCTGGTCAACAACGCGAGCCTGCTCGGACCGAGCCCCCAGCCGACGCTGGCCGACTACCCGCTCGGCGTCCTCGAGGCGGTGTACCGGACGAACGTCCTCGCGCCGCTGCGCCTCGTCCAGCTGGCCCTGCCGCGCCTGCGGCCCGGGGGGGCGATCATCGCCATCAGCTCCGACGCGGCCCGCGAGGCCTATCCCGGCTGGGGAGGCTACGGCTCCTCCAAGGCGGCCCTCGAGCAGCTCACCGCCGTGCTCGGCGAGGAGCAGCCGCAGCTGCGCGTCTACGCCGTGGATCCCGGCGACATGAACACCCGCATGCAGGCCGAGGCGTTCCCCGGCGGGGACATCTCCGACCGCCCCCCGCCCGAGGCGAGCGTCCCGGGCATCCGCCGCCTCGTCGACGGTGACCTGCCGAGCGGACGCTACGAGGCGCGCGCCCTGGCGGGCAGCGCGGTGGGCGCGCGGTGACTGCCACGGCATGGCCCGCAGGCGACGTCCTGGACTTCGCCGTCCCGCCCGGTCTCGACGCCGGCGCACCGCCCGAGGCGGAGGGGCGGGCCCGCGACGACGTGCGCCTCCTCGTGGCCGAGCACGGCCGGGTGCACCACCGGCGGCTGCGTGACCTCACGTGGCTGCTCGCACCCGGTGACCTGCTCGTCGTGAACACCTCGGCGACGCTGCCTGCGGCGCTGCCCGCGACACGTGCGGACGGCGCCGTCCTGCGGCTCCACCTGTCCGGCCCGCTGCCGGGTGGAGGCGGCTCGCTCGTCGAGCTGCGGCGCCCCGCCGGTCCCGGCAGCGAGCCGTTCGGCGGCGGCCACGCCGGCGAGCGCCTCGCCCTGCCGGCAGGGGGGCGCGTCGACCTGCGCAGCCCCTTCAGGACGGCCGAGGGCTCCCGCACGCGCCTGTGGCAGGCAAGCCTCGACCTGCCCGAGCCGCTCGGTGACTACCTCGCCCGCCACGGTCATCCGATCCGCTACCGCACGCACGGACCGATCTGGCCGCTCGGGGCGTACCAGACGGTGTTCGCCGTGACCCCGGGCAGCGCCGAGTCGCCGAGCGCGGGCCGGGCGTTCTCCACCGGGCTCGTCACCGGCCTCGTCGCTGCCGGCGTGGGGGTCGCGCCGGTCCTGCTCCACACCGGGGTGTCGTCGCTCGAGGCCGGCGAACCGCCCTACCCGGAGCGCTACGCCGTACCGGCCGCGACGGCCGAGCGGGTCACGGCCGCCCGGCGTGCCAACCACCGTGTCGTCGCCGTCGGCACGACCGCCGCGCGGGCGCTCGAGACCGTCACCGGCGAGGACCGGGTGACCGTCGCCGGAGAAGGCTGGACCGACGTCGCGATCACCCCCGAGCGAGGGATCCGGGGGTTCGACGCCCTGCTCACCGGCTGGCACGAGCCCCGCTCGTCGCATCTTCGGCTGCTCGAGGCCGTCGCCGGCCGGGCGCTGCTGCGGGCGAGCTACGCCGCGGCACTCGACGCCGGCTACCGCTGGCACGAGTTCGGCGACCTCCACCTCGTGCTGCGCTGAGCAACCGGCCGTTGGGCTACGGTAGACCGTGCCCGTTTTGGCCCGAGCCGGAAGCCCCAGATGCCGACCGACAACCTGACTCGTGACGAGGCGCGTGCGCGCGCACGGCTGCTGTCCGACGTCGCCTACGACGTCGCCATGGACGTCCGGAGTGCCGGCGAGACCTTCGCCAGCCGCGCGGTCGTCCGCTTCCGGTGCGCTGAGCCGGGAGCGGGCACGTTCATCGACCTCGACGCCGCCACCGTCGAGTCGGTGACGCTGAACGACCGCGCGCTCGCCGCCGACGCGTTCACCGGCCACCGGATCACCCTCGACGACCTCGCCGAGCACAACGAGCTCGTCGTCGTGGCCCGGTGCCGCTACCAGCGCACCGGGGTGGGACTGCACCGCTTCACCGACCCCGTCGACGGCCACGTCTACCTCCACACGCAGTTCGAGCCGTTCGACGCCCACCGGGTCTACCCCTGTTTCGATCAGCCCGATCTCAAAGCGCCGTTCACCCTGACCGTCGACGCGCCGGCCGGCTGGGAGTGCGTGTCGAACGCCGAGGTCACCGAACGTCCCGCCGAGGGCGACGCGGGGACGTGGCGCTTCGCGCCGACCCTGCCGATCTCCACCTACATCACCGCGCTCGTCGCGGGCCCCTACCACGCCGTCCACGACCACCACCGGATCACCTCGGAGGGCGGGGAGGTGCAGGACGTCCCGCTCGGGGTCTACTGCCGCCGGTCACTGGCCGCGCACCTCGACACCGCCGAGATCCTCGAGGTCACCCGGCAGGGCTTCGACTTCTTCACCGCGGCGTTCGGCTATCCCTACCCGTTCGGCAAGTACGACCAGCTGTTCGTCCCGGAGTTCAACTTCGGCGCGATGGAGAACGCCGGCTGCGTCACGTTCAGCGAGTCCTTCATCTTCCGTTCGAAGGTCACCGACGCCGCCCGGCAGTCCCGCGCCTCGACGATCCTCCACGAGATGGCGCACATGTGGTTCGGGGACCTCGTCACCATGCGCTGGTGGGACGACCTGTGGCTGAACGAAAGCTTCGCCACGTACATGGGGACGCTGGCCCTCGCGGAGGCGACGCGCTTCACCACGGCCTGGGCCCACTTCGCGAGCAGCACGAAGGCCTGGGCGGTCAGCCAGGACCAGCTGCCGACGACCCATCCCATCGCCGCCGACATCGTCGACACCGACGCCGTCCGCACGCACTTCGACGGCATCACGTACGCCAAGGGTGCGTCCGTCCTCAAGCAGCTGGTCGCGTGGGTGAGCAGGGAGGCGTTCCTCGCCGGCCTGCGCGACTACTTCCGCCGCCACGGGTTCGGCAACGCGGAGCTCGTCGACTTCCTCGGTGCGCTCGAGGCCGCAAGTGGCCGCGACCTCGGCGACTGGTCGAAGCAGTGGCTGCAGACGGCCGGCGTCACCACCCTGCGGGCGGACACCATCACCGCGCCCGACGCGGCGTCGGGCGTCCGGCGCTACGAGGCCGTCACCATCCGCCAGGAGGCCACGGAGGCGTACCCGACCCTGCGCGACCACCGCGTGGCCGTCGGGTGCTACGCCCTCGGCGACGGCGCGCTCGCGCGCAGTGGTCGGGCGGAGCTCGACGTCACCGGGTCGGCCACCGACGTGGACCAGCTCGCCGGCGAACCGGTACCGGACCTGCTGCTCGTGAACGACGACGACCTCGCGTTCGCGAAGGTCCGCCTCGACGACGCCTCCGTCCAGACGCTCCAGACGAGCCTGTCGCTGCTCGCCGACCCGCTCGCCCGGGCGCTGTGCTGGGGGGCACTGTGGGACATGACCCGCGACGCCGAGCTCCCCACCCGCCGGTTCGTCGCCCTCGTCGCCGGCCACGTCGCCGCGGAGGACGAGGTCGGCATGCTCCAGTCGATCCTCGGACAGGCGCAGACCGCCACCCTGCGCTACGGCGACCCGGCCAACCGGGACGCCGCCAAGCGTCTGCTCGCCGACGCCGCGCGCGGCGGGCTGGAGTGGGCCGAGGGTGGAGGCGACCGCCAGCTCGTGTGGGTGCGCTGCATCGCCGGCCTGGCCGCCAGCCCCCAGGACCGCGCCTGGACGCGGGCCCTGCTCGACGGCACCGTCACCGTGCCGGGGCTAGCCGTCGACACCGAGCTGCGCTGGCACCTCGTCACGTCACTGGCCGCCGCGGGGACCGCCGACGAGGAGCTGATCGCCGCTGAGGCCGAACGCGACCCGACGGACATGGGCGCACGCCGGGCCGCCACCGCCCGGGCCGCCCGGCCGACCGCCGAGGCGAAGGCCGCCGCCTGGGAGGCGCTCACGCAGGACCGCAGCCTCCCGCTGGCCATGATGCGGGCCCTCGTCGGCGGCTTCTCCCGCTACGGGCAGGACGAGGTGCTCGCCCCCTACATCGAGCCCTACGTCGACCTGCTCCCGGCGGTGTGGGCCGAGCGCACCCCCGACGAGGCGCTGCTCCTCAGCGACGGGCTCTACCCGTCGGGCGTCGTGAGCGAGGACGTCGTCGCTGCCGCGGACCGCGCCCTGGCCCTGGACGGGCTGCCCGCCCCCGGGGCGCGCCTCGTCGCCGAAGGCCGCGACGGGACCCTCCGCGCCCTGCGGGCCCGCGCCGCCGACCGCGCCTGAGCCGGAACGCGCCCGGCCCGGCCGCGCCCCACTGCGGGTTGCAGCAATGGTCGCATGATGTGCGACCGATGCTGCGGTCCTGCGCGGTGCTCCGGCCACCGCCCTTTGCCGGGCGCGCCACGGCGGCCCTTTGCCCCCCTGCGGGGCTACAGGTGGCGGGTGAACCACTCCGCGGCGAGCTCCGCCACTCGTCGCAGCGCGCCGGGCTCGGCGAACAGGTGGCCGGCGCCGGCGACGATCTGCAGTCGCGTCTCGGCCGTCATGCGCGCTATCGCGTCGCGGTTCATGCCGACGACGGGCACGTCGGCGCCTCCGACGATGAGAAGCGTGGGCGCCCGCACCGCAGCGAGCGCCTCACCGGCGAGGTCGGGGCGCCCGCCCCGGGAGACGACCGCGCGGACCCCGGGGCGTTGCGCCGCGGCGACGAGCGCGCACGCGGCGCCGGTGGACGCGCCGAAGTAGCCGACCGGCAGGTCGGCGGTGTCGGGGCGGTCCGCCAACCAGTCGGTGGCGCCGACGAGCCGCTCGGCGAGAAGCCCGACGTCGAAGCGCAGCTCGCCGGTCCGGGCGTCGAGGGCCTCCTCGTCGGCGGTGAGCAGGTCCATGAGCAGCGTGGCGAGGCCGGCGTCCTGCAGGGCGGCGGCGACCTCGCGGTTGCGCGGGCTGTGACGGCTCGACCCGCTGCCGTGGGCGAACACGACGACCCCGCGCGCCCCGTCGGGCACGGCCAGGTCGCCCTCCAGGATCGCGCCCCCGGTGGGGATGCTGACCGCCGCGGCGCTCACCCCTCGGGGTCCTGCGGAGACGCCACCGCGCCGAGCAGTGCGAGGACCTCCTCGTCGGCGGTCTGGTGGAAGTCGCGGTACCACTGGCCGACCGCGGTGAACGGCTCGGGGGTCGCGACGACCACGACGTCGTCGGCCTCCTCCGCGATCCTGTCAGCGGTCTGCGGCGCGCTGACCGGCGCGGCCATCACGAGCCGGGCGGGGCGGTGCTCCCGCAGCGACTGCAGCGCCGCCCGCGCCGTCACGCCGGTCGCCAGCCCGTCGTCGACGAGGACCACGGTGCGTCCCGACAGGTCCGGCAGCGGCCGTCCCCCGCGGTACTGGCGGACCCGGCGGTCGAGCTCGGCCCGCTCCGCCTCGATGACCCGCGCGAGGTCTGCTTCCTCCAGGCCGAGCATGGCGAGGGTCTGCTCGTCGAGCAGCGGCTCGCCGCCCTCGGCGATGGCGCCGACGCCGAGCTCGGGACGGCCGGGGGCGCCGAGCTTGCGCGCGACCATCACCTCGAGGCGCGCGCCGAGCGCCGCGGCAACCTCCGCGGCCACGGGCACGCCGCCCCGTGGCAGGGCGAGCACGACCGTGTCCTCGCCGGCGTAGCGGGTGAGCCGCTGCGCCAGCTGGCGTCCGGCGTCGCGACGGTCGGCGAACATCGCCTCGTCACCCCTTGGACGGGTTGCCTGCTTCGATCGGTACGGGGGAGATACCATCGCCGGGCCGCTCCCGAACCTCGTCGAGGGCGGTGCGCCGGATGAGCGCCGGATAGCCGAGCGCCACGACGGCGGCGAACAGGAACCACTGCACCGCGTAGGACAGGTGGTTGCCGGCGGTCAGCTCGGGCGGGTCCGCGCTGCGAGGGAGCTCCCCGACGGTTGCGGGGGTCTGCTCGGCGAGCTGGACGTAGTAGGGCCGCAGCGGCACGTCGATCTGGCGCTGCAGGCGCTCGACGTCGACGCGTGAGACCCGGATGAGCTCCCCCTCGGAGGGGATGGCCGGCGCGAAGCGGGTGGCCGGTTCGTCGGGGAACACGAGCCCCGACACGCGGACCTGCCCGCGGGGCGGAGCGGCCTCGGCGACCGGCGGGCTGTCGAGCGCGAACGGCACCCAGCCCCGGGCGACGAGGACGGCCCACCCGTCGTCGGTGGCGAGCGGGGTGAGCACGTGGTGGCCCGGCTGACCGTTCCAGGACCTCGGCGTGAGCAGCACCTCTCCGGCGGGCAGGTAGCGCCCCGACAGCCGGACACGGCGATACGCGAGGTCCTCGCCGGCCTTGTCAGCGACCGCCGCGAGGTCGGCGGGAGGCGCCTGCATCCGCTCGGCGACCAAGGCGTTGCGCGCCGAGCGCTGCTCATGGCGGTCGAGCTGCCAGAAGCCCAGGCTCACGAACCCCAGCACCGCGACCGCCACGAGCCCGTGCCCGAACAGCCACTTCGGTGACAGCAGGAAGCGGTACATGTGGCGGCCATTGTCGCGCACCGGGTCCGCCCTCGCCGATCGGCGGGCAGAACGGCCGGTCATGGACCCGCACGCCCCGTCTATACGGCGGAGGCCTTCTCGCCCCGCAGCACCTTGATGACCGCCGCCCCGACTCCGGCGACGACGGCGAGCTTCGTCACCTTGCCGAGCAGCTTCTTCACGGCGATGAAGATCCCGACCTTCTTGGCGGCGTCCTTCTTGCTCATTTGACTTCCTTCTCGTGTCGGAGGCTGCGCACCATACCGTCCCCTTTCGGGCCACCGGCGAGCGGAGGACCGGGACGTACGCCGAGCGGTACAGCCGCTCGCCACCGCGCAGCGACCGGCGGAACGCCCCGGGGTGCGGGGTGGAGACGACGGTCACCGTACGCAACCGGTCGGTACGCGGCCACGTCCGGGGGTGCCGTGCGCGGCGAGTAGCCCCGCTGCTCGGGAGCGACCGCGCGGTAGCCGGCCCCCGCGAGTGCGCGGAGCTGGCTGCGCCAGGCCCACGACGTCTGCGGGAAGCCGTGGAGCAGCAGGACGGGCTCGCCGCCGGTGGGGCCGGCCGCCGCGCGTCGAACACGCCGGCGGCGGTGGGAATCGCGATGCGCTCCACTGCCGTGCGGCAGAGCCCCCCGCTCAGGCGGTCGGGGGCAGCGGCTTGTCCTGGTCGCGCTCGGGGCGGTGCCCGGGCTTGTTCTCCTCGGGCACGGGACCGAGGCGGTCATCGGGCTCGTCGGGCTTGTCCCCGGCACGGATCTCCGAGGCGTCCTGGTCGGTGGACCCGAGGCCGCTGCGGCGCAGCTCGGGTTGTTGTGGCTTCGGCATGCGTCTTGGCCTTTCGCTCGCGTCAGGGGTACGTACCCAGCCCGCCGGGGCGCTCACGCGGGCCGGGTCAGGCCTTGCCCCGCCGGCTGCCCTTCTCCACGCCCTTGTAGTTGACGACGGTGTCGAGGCGGTGGACGACCTCGACGAGGTCGGTCTGGTCGGCCATCACCGTGTCGAGGTCCTTGTAGGCGCCCGGGATCTCGTCGATGAGCGCCGCTGCGGCCTTGCGCAGCCAAGTGCGGCCCTCCATCGCCCGTTCCATGTCCTCCACGGTGAACGCCTTGCGAGCCTGGCGGCGTGACATCGCCCGCCCCGCGCCGTGAGCGGCGGAGCAGTACGCGTCCGGGTTGCCGAGCCCCCGCACGACGAAGGACCCGGTGCCCATCGAGCCGGGGATGACCCCGAGCTCCCCGGCCCGCGCGGAGATCGCGCCCTTGCGCGTGACCCACAGCTCCTTGCCGTGGTGGCGCTCTCGGCGTGCGTAGTTGTGGTGGTTGTTGATGGTGCGGACCGCCGGCTCGTCCTCCCGCCCCGTTGCGGCGGCGAGGCCTTCGAGGGCGACGCGCATCATGCGCTGCCGGTTGCCGGAGGCGTACGCCTGGGCCCACTGCAGGTCACGGATGTAGGCGTCGAACTCCGGCGTCCCCTGCACGAGGTAGGCGAGGTCGGGATCGGGCAGGTCCTCCATGCTGCGGCGCATGAGGCCCTTCGCGCGCTCGATGTGGCGCATGGCGAGGGTGTTACCGGGACCACGTGACCCGGAGTGGAGCATGAGCCAGACGGTGCCCCGCTCGTCGGTGCAGAGCTCGAGGAAGTGGTTTCCGCTGCCGAGCGTGCCGAACTGCCGGGGCGCCTTCTCGCGCAGGTTGCGGTCGGCCCGCACGGACTCGGGAAGCCCGTGCGCCGCGACGAAGTGCTGCCAGGCGGGATCGGCCTCGGCGTGCCAGTAGCCGAGGCCGGCGGGGATCGTGCCCGCCCAGCGGTCGAGCAGGGGCTCGAGCGTGTCGGGCAGGTCCGCGGCGGTCAGGGCGGTCTCGGTCGCGATGACGCCGCAGCCGATGTCCACGCCGACCGCCGAGGGGATGATCGCCTCACGGGTCGGGATCACCGCGCCGACGGTCGCGCCCATGCCGAGGTGCGCGTCGGGCATGAGCGCGATGTGGCCGTCGACGGCCGCGACGCGGACGGTCGCGAGCGCCTGTTCGCGAGCCTGCTCGTCGAGCACCGAGGCCCAGCTCAGCACGCGCTCACCGATCTTCTCCATGCCCCGAGTCTGTCCCACGTGGCGCCACCGGATGCGCCGCCGGCACCATGGCGGCGCCTGCATTGACAGGTGTCGATGCAGGTGCTACCGTCACATCGATGGATGTCGATGTGAAGCGCGACGCGGGGGTGCCGGCAGCCTGCTGCATGCCGCTGCGCGCCCCGCGGCTGTCCCACGCCGAGGCGGTGGCGACGGCGGCCGTGTTCAAGGCCCTCGCCGACCCCCACCGGGTGCGCATCGTGAGCCTGCTCGCCGCGGCCGGTGAGCCGGTGTGCGTGTGCGACCTCACCGCGCCGCTCGGCATCGCCCAACCGACGGTCAGCCACCACCTCAAGAAGCTCACCTCGGCAGGGCTGCTGCGCCGCGAGCGGCGCGGCACCTGGGCCTACTACTCGCTGGACCCCGACGCCGTACGACGGCTCGCCGACGTCGCCGACCTGCAAGGAGTGATCCCATGACGCGCACCGACCCCGACGCCCTGCGTGAGCACGTGAGGGCCCGCTACGCCGCCGCGGCCACCGCCGCCGACCCGCTCGCCGCGGACTGCTGCGGCGCCGATCGGGGATGCGGGGCGGCCGGGGACGCCTTCGGTGCGGGCCTCTACAGCGACGAGGAGCACGCGGCGCTGCCCGACGCCGCCGGCCTCGCAAGCCTCGGCTGCGGGAACCCCACGGCGGTGGCCGACCTCGCGCCGGGGGAGATCGTGCTCGACCTCGGCTCGGGCGGGGGCATCGACGTGCTGCTGTCCGCCCGGCGGGTCGGGCCGACCGGGTGGGCCTACGGCGTGGACATGACCGAGGAGATGCTCGACCTCGCGCGGCGCAACGCCGCCGAGGCCGGCGCCGTCAACGTCACGTTCCTCAAGGGCGAGATCGAGGCCCTGCCGCTGCCCGACGCGAGCGTCGACGTCGTGATCTCCAACTGCGTGGTGAACCTGTCCGTCGACAAGCCCGCCGTCATGGCCGAGATGCACCGCGTGCTGCGCGCCGGCGGGCGCATCGGCATCAGCGACGTCGTCGCCGAGGACCGCCTCGACGCGGCGGAGCGGTCGGAGAGGGGCAGCTACGTCGGGTGCATCGCCGGCGCGCTGTCGGTCGGGGAGTACCGCGCGGGCCTCGTCGC
>DATLGH010000027.1 GCA_035540635.1 Egibacteraceae bacterium
CCCAAGAAACCCCCCAAGAAGTCCCCCACCCCGGCACCCTCGGGCGTCACCAATGGTGCGCCCGCACCGGCCAAGGCCAAGCCTGCGAAGGGGGCGCCGGCCACGGCTGCTCCCGCCCCAACGCCGAGTGCCCGCGCCCTCGCCCTGCCTCCGCAGGCGGGAAGCCGCCCCGCCGCCGGCCGGTCCGGGAGCAGAGGCGTGCGAGCCAGCGGCGGCCACCGGGTGGACCTGTGGACCGGTGAGCGCAGTGCCCTGCTGTCCTCGGACTGGCTCGGCTACCTCACCCTGTCCGGTATCGAGCCGTCACAGCACGCCCTCGACGACATCCCCGAGGAGATGCTCGCGCGTTACCAGTCCGCGACGATCATCTGCCCGGGCCTGCCGTGGCCGGTGCTCGCGGCCGTCGGCAAGGTCGAGACCAACCACGCCCGCAACCTCGGCGTGAGCTCGGCGGGCGCCCGGGGGCCGATGCAGTTTATGCCGGCGAGCTGGCGCGCGTTCGGGCTCGACGCGAACGGTGACGGCCGTGCGGACGTCAACGACCGTGACGACGCGGTGCTGAGCGCCGCCTCCTACCTGTGCGAGCACGGCGGCGGCGACCCCGAAACGCTGCACGAGGCGCTCTACGGCTACAACCACGCCTGGTGGTACGTGGAGCGGGTCCTGAACATCGCCCGCCGCTACGTCGACGGCGCGTGGGACCCCCAGGCGCCGCTCCTCCCGCTCGACGTCGACGCGCTGCTCCTCAATCCCCGCCTGAAGGTCTATCCCGGTGGGCGGGCCGACATCGCCGCCGGCCGCATCGACGGGCGGGTTCTCCACCTGCTCGCCCTGCTCACGCGGCAGCACGAGATCACCGTCGTGTCGCTGCAGACCGGCCACAGCAAGCACGTGGCCGGCACCAACCGCGTGTCGAACCACTACCTGGGACGCGCGGTCGACATCGCGGCGATCGACGGCGAACGCGTGAGCGTGAGCAGCGCCCGGGCCAGGGCGCTCGTGACCTGGCTCGCGTCGCTCGACGGGCCGCGAAGGCCCCGGGAGGTCGGCAGCCCCTTCGCCGACTTCCGCCCGCAGGCCGGGCACTTCAACGACGCGATGCACATGGGCCATGTCCACATCGGCTGGGGGGCCGTGCCACTCCACTGAGGGTGGCCCCAGTGAGGTTGGACCCGGCGGGCCCCCGCACCACCACTGGTGCCGGGGGCCGCCCCGCGTTTGTGGTTCCGGGGGTGAAGTGGATGGCTGGCCGATCTCGCACATGGCGAGTTCCGCATGCGGGATTTCGTCAATCTTGAGGATGACCGCGGTGCGTTCGCGGGCGAGGATTGAGGTCCATCACACCCGAAGGCTTGAGTTCACCCGATGGCAGATCGTGGAGACGCCGCAGTCGGCGCGCGCGGGGCGGCGCGGCTGCTCGGCCGTTCCGGCGAAAGGCAGGCGGTCGCGACGTTCCTCGCTGACATTCGCCGCGGCAGCCGGGTGGTAGTCGTCGTCGGCGAGGTCGGCATGGGCAAGACGCTCCTGTGGGCCCATGCCGTGGAGAGAGCGGCCGCTGGGGGCCACCGGGTGTTGGCAGCGCGTGCGGCGGCCGACGAGTCCAAGCTCGCCTACACGCTCCTTATTGACCTGCTCGAACCGGTCCTCGACGCCTCCCGCGGTCTTGCCGAGCCGTTGCGTGTTGCGCTGGAAACGGCGCTGCTGCGCCGAGGCTCTGCTGACGGGCACCGCACGGATGACGAGGGCGCCGTAGCTCGAGGTGTCCTCGCGATGCTGCGGACGCTTTCCGAGCAGGCACCCGTCACTGTCGCAGTCGACGACCTGCACTTGGCCGACGTGGAGTCCCGCAGAGCGCTCACCTTCGCGCTCCGACGGCTGCAGGCGGAGCCCATCGGCGTCTTCGCCACACTCCGTGAGCAGGCGGACGCGGCCGGTTTGGAAACGCGGGCCGGCCGGCACCCCAGCGACGTGCTGACGCTGGGCCCGCTGGAACGCGAAGCCTTCATCGACGTGGTGTGCGCGCACGCCATCTCCCAGCCGACGCTGTCGACCATCGAGCATCTCGGGGTCGCCACCGGCTGGAACCCGGGCGCGGCGCTGCTCATCGCCGAGGAGATGCACCGGCGCGGCGACCCGCCACTGCGTCCCGACCGCTTTCCGATCCCTGAAGTGCTTGCGCGACCGTTCACTCACGAGCTCGACGCCCTGCCGCAGACCACCCAAGAGCTGCTGCTCATCGCCGCATGCATGTCGCACCCCACCCTGGCGGAAATGGAGGCGGCAAGCGGCCACGCGGCTGCGGGCGCCGATGGTATCGACCCGGCCATGGCGAGAGGCCTCGTGAGCGTCACCAACGAACGGGTGCGGTTCGCCCACCCCATCCTGCCGTCGGTCATCTGCAGCCGCGCCACCCTGCGGCAGCGCCGCAAGGCCAACGAGCGCCTAGGCCAGGCCGTCGTCAACCCCGACGAGCAGGTGCGTCACGAGGCCCTGGCCGCCACCAGCGTCGACGCCGCCCTCGCCGACAGGCTCACGCAGGCCGGTCGCCGGGCCGCCGCCCGTGGAGCGATGTCGTTGGCCGTGGACCACCTCACCCGGGCCGTGCGCTTCACGCCGAGCGACCAGCGCTCCGCCGCCACGCAGCGGCGGATCCTCGCCGCGCGCTACCACCGCGGCGTCGGGGATGTCCGCAGCGCGAGGCCGCTGCTCGAACAGGCCGCCGCAGGTGCCACTCCCGGGGCTGACCGCGCCGAGGCGCTGCTCGCGCTCGCCGAGCTGCGACGCGACGGGGGTGAGCTCGGCGCCGCCGTGACGCTCCTCGTGCTCGCCGCTGAAGAGGCGACCGACACGCCAGCCCTCGCATCCACAATCAGCCGAGAGCTCGCCTGGATGCAGCTCCTGTCAGGGGATGCCCGAAGTGCTCGCTGCCGCGCCGCGGAGGCCCTCATCGAGGCCCGCCGATCCGGGCAAGGGGCAGCCCTTGCGGGCAGCCTCACGCTGTCGGCAACCCTCGCTCGCGTGACGCGGGGACGAGGCCGACCGGATCAGCTCGAGCGCGCCGCTGGCAGTGCGCGCGACGCCGCCCTGCCGATCGCGGTGAGCCATGACGTCGAGGCCGCCCGTTGCCACGCCGCAGCCGGTCGGTTCGAAGCCGGCCGAGCCGGCCTCGAAGCGCTGCACCGACGGCTCCTGCTGCGCGGCCGCGACGACGAACTGCCCTATCTGCTCGGCCACCTCGCGACGCTCGAATGCCGCGCCGCCCGCTGGGATATGGCGCTCACGTACAGCAGCGAGGGGATGGCGGTGGCGCGGCGCTGCGGGCTGCGGCTCATCGAGCCGTGGCTGCTGCATGCCGAGGCCTTCGCGCGCGGCTGTCTCGGCCAGCACCCAGAGGCGCGGGCGGCCGCAGAGGCAGGCCTGCGGCTGGCCACTGAACAGGGTGTGGCGTGGTGGGCGTGGCGTAACCGGTGGGTGCAGGGCTTCATCGCCCTGTCAGAAGGTGACCTGCAGGCCGCGGCGCAGGCGCTGGTGCCCGTGCAACGTGCGGCCCGTGAGGCCGGCGTCGTCGACGTCGACGAGACGCCGTGGAGCACCGACGCCTTCGAGGCGCTCATCGGGCTGGGGGAGCTGGAAGCGGCCGAGCAGGCCCTGACCGACCATGAAAACCTCCTTGCGTTGCAGGACCGGCCGGTGGCCAACCTCATCGCGGACCGCTCCCGCGGCCTGCTCGCCGCCGCGGTGGGCGATCGCCCGGAGGCGCTGACCTGCCTCGAACGGTCGACAAAGGGCCTCGAGCGGCTCGAGACGCCCTTCGAGCTGGCCCGAAGCCTCGTCGCCTTGGGGATGATTCAGCGACGCGACCGCAAGCCGGCAGCGGCCTCCGCGGCGCTGACCGAGGCGGCCGCGATCTTCCGGCGGTTCGGTGCGACGGTCTGGGCGGACCGCACCCGAGCGGAGTTCCCCCAGACCGAGTCAGGCTCGACCGGCCCTCTGACGCCGACGGAGCGCCGCATCGCCTCCTTGGCTGCCGACGGCCGCACGAACAAGGAAATCTCGGCCCTCGTCTACGCCAGCCCCAAGACCGTCGAGTCGCACCTGTCGCGGGTCTACCGCAAGCTCGGTATACGCTCCCGCGCCGAACTGGGGCGGGCGCTCGAGCGGTAGGGGGGCCACTGGGCGCGCCGCCGCCCGCCGCCTCATCGAGGCCGGTCCGTCGCCTTTGTAGCAGACTATGGTGCTTATTCGATCGCTGTATGGGTTTCCCCGACGCTCTCGGCGACCGGCGGACGACAAGGGCCACGGCACGAGCGAGGCGGGCGAGTTCACTGCCAGCCGGCGCGGCGGACCGACGCGACGCCTTCTCCGATGTGACGCCGACGACACCTCACCACGGGGGGCCATCAGCGCCATCGCAGGCACCGGGTTCGCCCTGGCATGCACCGCCGACAGGTACTGCCCAGGGGACGCGGTGCCCCGCGGAGGTGGCTACCTTCCTCGCCCGGGCCCTGCGGCTTGTCAGATCTGAACGGCACGCCACCGGTTGCTCGTCCCCCGTTCGGTGTGTCACGACGGGTGCGAAAGGAGCGCGACCGGTGGCAAACCTCATCGCGGACCACTAGTGGCCATAGGGCTTCGCCGGGTTTGTACCCCCCGTTAGGGGGATACCCCGGATGCCAGGGCATGCGGCAAGGGCGACACTGATGGGGCACCGGGCGGTCCCGCTTTGCCGGGCCGTCGTTCACCGGTGTAGGCGAGACGCGACTTGCGAGCGCATCGGAGCGGACCGGTGCCGAAGGGGGAAACCATGTCATCGACACTCATCACGACGGCGCCTGTGCCACGCGCACGAGCGCGCACAGCGCTCATCCTCGCCGTGACGCTCCTGGCGGGCTTGTTGCCGTTCACCACGCCGCCCGCCAACGCGACAAATGACCCCGATCGGATCAGCTTCACCCTCGAAGGGTGCCGCAACCCGGGGACCGACTACAACCCGGACGCCACCCCGGCGGACCTCGTGTGCGACGACAAGAACTACACCACGGGGAATCTCGGCAAGTCGTGGAACGAGCTCGACCTCGTCCCCCACCGGGTCACTCTCGTGAACGCCCACCAGACCCAGACGTACACCTTCATCGTCGCCGGCGACTACGTCAACAACGCCGGGACGGCCGTCGGGTGGGACTTCATCAGCGAGCTGACCCTCAACACGGCAAAGTCGGATCCGGCCTGCCAAGCCGTAACCACGGGGCCGCTGACGATCACGCCAGAGGGCCAGGGCGCCGGCGGCGCTCACCAGACCATCTACCGCACCGTGACGATCACCCAGCCGGCCAACACGACCTGCGTGTACGACTACTACCAGCGGCTGGCAGTCGGGGCGTCGAAGTTCAGCGGCTCGTCGCTGCAGTCCAACCTGTGGAACCAGCGGCTCACCTCGTCCGGCATCGGTCAGAAGCGCATCTCCATCCCTGTGAAGGAGATCCTTCCGCAGGAGCTCAGCAAGACGATGCGCGCCCAGCAGGGGGCGTCCAACCTGTGGACGCTGGAGAAGACGGCCACCCCGGCGGAGATCAGCTTCGACGATCTCTGCGACCCGACGGCCCCGAAGACGGCGAACGTCACGGTGAAGATCTCCTGGACGAAGAGCACCGTGCCGGGTGAGAACATCATCGTCACCACGACGATCACGGTCACCAACCCGTCGCACCGGACCGTCGAGGTGACGGTGTCGGACCAGGTGTACGCAGGGCCAGGCTTCGGCAACCCGGTGCTACCGCCGGATGTCCGCACCTTCGCTCTGCCGCCGGGAAGTTTGTCCTACACGAACACCCACGTCAGGCCCTCGGGCGAGGCGAGCTTCTACCACGACGTGGCAACCGCCAGCTACCAGGACGTGCTCACCGGCGC
Organism: Egibacteraceae bacterium; assembly: GCA_035540635.1. Lineage (NCBI taxonomy): Bacteria > Bacillati > Actinomycetota > Nitriliruptoria > Egibacterales > Egibacteraceae > Egibacteraceae bacterium. The sequence goes on from DATLGH010000027.1 coordinate 5,908, forward strand.
GCCCATCCCCGGCACGACGACGGCCACGGCGTCGGCCAACGTGCAGACGCTTCCCGCCGACAGCGGCGCCACCGCCACGGTCAGCGACGTGGAGACGATCACCGGAACGGGTCTAAAGTTCCGGGTGACGTCGGTCACCGGCCCGGGCGCCCCGGGGACCTTCACACCGGCCTACACGCCAGGCGCCAGCGCGCCACTGGTGACCAACTTGACTTGGAACTCCGCCACCCAGTCGGGCAGCGGATCGGTGACGTTCAACAAGCAGGTCGTCGCCGAGCAGGTCGTGGCGGGCAGCGGCGCGCTGGCTGACACCGCGACGCTCACACCCGCCGGCCAGGCGGCGCTCGAGGAGAGCGCGGAGGTCGACATCACCCTCGACGCCGAGGTGGACCTCGACATCCGCAAGACGATCCCGAACGTCCTGACCGGCAACGAGACGCAGACCTTCCACTTTGAGGTGTCGCCTGGGTCGACCTTCGACGAGAACGACGTCGTCAAGACTGAGTCGATCACCTTCACGGCCAACCAGACGGACAAGACCGTGACCGTGAGCGGTTTGGAGCCCGGCACCTACACGGTGCGGGAGTTGCCGGCGACCGGCTGGGACGCCCAGGCGGACAAGACCGTGACGATCACCCTACCGGCGTGCAGCGGCGGCGTGCGGTTCGACAACACCCACCGGCCGGCGCGGGCGCAGGTTCGCAAGGTCACCTTGCCTGCGGGCCACGAGGCCGGCTGGACGTTCACGCTGACCGGTCCGGGTGTGCCGACCAACACGACGGTCACGACCACCGGTGCCGGGTTCATCCAGTTCCCGGTGGACCTGACCGCGGAGGGCACCTACACGGTCACCGAGACGCCCCAGTCCGGGTGGGACCAGACGAGCCCTGCGGGGACGTGCCAGTTCGCCGTGAACTTCCCCGCGGACGCCGGCCGGACGTTCGACTGCGTGTTCACCAACACCCAGCGCGGGCAGATCATCATCGAGAAGATCACCATCCCCGCCGGGTCCGCCCAGCAGTTCGCCTTCGCCGGCGACGTCAGCGGGAGCCTCAGTCACGGCCAGACCGCCTCGCGACAGGTCGTCCCGGGCACGTACACCTCGAGCGAGACCGTGCCCGCCGGCTGGGACCTCGTCAGCATCCAGTGTGACGACGCGAACAGCACCGGGGCTGTCAACACGGCGACCGCCACGTTCCGGGTGGAGCCGGGCGAGACGGTGAAGTGCACGTTCACCAACCGCCAGCGCGGCTCGGCCGAGGTCATCAAGACGACCAACGGCGCGATCGACCCGACGAAGGACTGGCAGTTCCGCCTGTCCGGCCCGGGGCTTGCCGCCGGTGGGGTGACCGACACCTCCTTCGGCAAGGCGGACGGGAAGCTCACCTTCGGCGGCGTGACGCTGACACCCGGCGTGGACTACACGCTGTGCGAGCTGAACGTGCCGGCGAGCTTCTCGGCCCTGTGGAAGCTCGACGGGGTGATCGTGACCCCGACCAACCCCGACAACCCGGAGAACCTCGGCAACATGTGCTACACGTTCCAGGTCGCCCCTGGTGAGAAGCGCGTGTTCGAGGTCGACAACAGCCGGCCGGGCGGTGAGCCGCGGACCATCGGCTACTGGAAGAACTGGAACCGCTGCACCGGCGGCAACCAGGCCGCCAACGCCGACCGCAACGGCGGCTCGGCCAGCGGCTACTACCTCGTCGAGGATCTGCTGCCGCAGACCATCGGCAAGTACACCGTCGACACGTGCATCAAGGCGGTGCGGCTGCTGAACAAGCAGGACAGCAGCGGCCGCAACAAGGCGAACGACGCCGCCTACGAGCTCGGCGCGCAGATGCTGGCCGCCAGGTTCAACCTGGCTGCCGGCGCGGAGACCTGCAACGGTGACGCGCAGAAGCTCGTTGACGACGCCCAGGCCCTGCTGCTCTCCATCAACTTCACAGGGACCGGGGACTACCTCGGCTCGAAGGTGAAGGGTCAGCTAGCCACGGTGCGGGCGCAGGCCCTCGCACTGGCACAGCAGCTCGACGACTACAACAACGGCGACCTCTGCTAGCAGCACGTCACTCAAGAAGGAGGCCCCCGCCGGGGGCCTCCTTCGCGTTCGGGCACGAGGGGCGGGCCTGCCATGGGGGCCCAGCCAACGCCTCGTGGGAGCCCTGACGGCGAGTAGGACGGGCTCGGAGCGGGCATGTCGCAGAGCCATGGCGAGACTGCGACGGGTCGACTGCTCCGCGCCGGGCTACACGCGCCGGCGGCGGGGTCGGGGCTTCGAGTACTTCTCCGCCCGCACCGGCGAGAAGGTCACCGACCCGGAGACGCTGCAGCGGATCAAGGACCTCGTGATCCCCCCGGCTTGGGAGGCGGTGTGGATCTGCCCGCACCCCAACGGGCACCTGCAGGCGGTCGGCACCGACGCGGCGGGACGCAGGCAGTACCTCTACCACCCGCAGTGGCGCACGCGGCGCGACGCGGAGAAGTTCGACCGCATGGTGGACTTCGCGGGGGCGCTGCCGGCAGCCCGGCGCACGTGCGCCGAACACCTGGGCACAAGCGACGAGCTGACCCGCACCCGCGTGCTCGCCTGCGCGCTGCGCCTGCTCGACCACGGCTTCTTCCGCATCGGCACGGAGGCCTACGCCGAGGAGAACGACACGTTCGGCCTCGCCACGATGCGCAAGGAGCACGTGCGCCTGCTCGACCAGGCCGTGGAGTTCGACTACCCCGCCAAGGGCGGTAAGCGGCGCGTCCAGTCGATCGTCGGCCCGGAGGTGTTCGCGGTCGTCAGCCGCCTCAAACGCCGCCGCTCCGGCGGCCAGGAGCTGCTCGCGTACAAGGACGCCGGCCGGTGGCGCGACGTGTCCTCGGCGGACATCAACGAGTTCGTGAAGGACGTCGTCGGCGAGGCGTTCTCCGCCAAGGACTTCCGCACCTGGAACGCCACGGTGCTCGCCGCGGTCGGCCTGGCCGTGTCCGGGCACGCCGCCACGTCGCAGTCCGCGCGCAAGCGGGCGATGTCGCGGACCGTCCAGGAGGTCGCTCACTACCTCGGCAACACCGCCACCGTGGCCCGCAACTCCTACATCGACCCGCGGGTGTTCGACCGCTACGAGTCGGGCTGGACGATCGCCGGAGCGCTGCAGTCCCTCGGCGACGCCGAGTTCGGCCACCCTGCCATCCAGGGCACGGTCGAGCAGGCGGTGCTCGACCTGCTCGAGGAGCGCCGCGGCTCCGAGGCCCTCGAGCGCGTCGCGTCCTGAGCAGGCCGCGGCTCAGCGCCGGTATTGTGCCCGCCGCCCGGGGGGGCAGAATGGGCGTCTGTGCCGCCCTGTTCCGCGGGGCGCGGTCCGCGTGGAGGGTTGGCAGTGGACGTCTCACCGACCGCCTCCGACGAGGCGCGGCTTCGGCTGGCCCTTGCTGTGGCCGAGCTCGGGGTGTGGGACTGGGACGTCGTGACCGGCGAGCTCGAGTGGGACGAGCGGGTCGCCGAGCTGCACGGGGTGGACCCCCACACCTTCGACGGGCGGCTCGAGTCGTTCCTCGCCCGGGTGCACCCCGACGACCTCGCCGGGTTGCAGGAGGCCATCCAGGCGGCGCTGGCAGCACGCTCGCGTTTCCTCCACGAGTTCCGCGTGCTGCGCCCGGACGGCACGACGGCGTGGGTACAGAGCCGCGGGCAGGTCCACGCCGAGGGCACCGTACCCGTGCGCATGCTGGGTGTGAGCGCGGACACCACGGTGCTGCGCACCGCTCGCGAGCGGGCAGGCCGCACCCTCCAGCACGTCAGCGACGGCGTCGTCGTGTTCGACGCGAACTGGCGGGTCGTCTTCGTCAACGCGCAGGCCGCCCGGCTCGTGCAACGCGACGTGCAGGGCCTGGTCGGGCGGGTGCTCTGGGAGGAGTTCCCCGAAGCCGCCGACACGGTGTTCGCGGAGGTCTACCACCGGGCGATGCGCACGCAGCGGCCGGAGGAGCTCGAGGCCTACTACGGCCCCCTGGAGGGCTGGTTCGAGGTCCGGGTCTTCCCGGCGCCGGACGGGTTGACGGTGTACTTCCGCAACGTCGACGAGCGCCGCGCCGCCGAAGAGGAGCGTGCGCGACTGATCCGGCAGCTCACCGCGTCGCTCAACCACAGCGAGCAGCTGCTCACGTTATCCCGCACCCTCGCCGCGACACTGACCCTGGAGGAGGTCGCCGACGCGGTTACCACGCACACCCGGGCGGCCCTCGGCAGCCTGTTCGCGGGCGTCGCGCTGCTCGATGAGGACCGCGAGACCCTCCGCTACGTGAGCATGTCGCCGCTGCCCGACGACGTCGTGCGGGCCTGGACGGAGTTCCCGCTCGACATGGCGGTGCCCGCCGCCGACACGGTCCGCCGCGGTGGGAGCCTCATGTTCCCCGACCGTGCGGCGATCGTGGCCGTCTACCCCCACATCGCCGAGGACCTCGAGCGGGCCGGGACCCAGGGCATGGCCAACGTGGCGCTCGTCGCGTCCGGCAGGACGATCGGCGCGCTGACCGTCACCTGGGCGGAGCCGCACACCTGCGATGAGGAGGAGACCCGGTTCCTCGACACGCTCGCCGGACAGTGCGCGCAGGCGATCGAACGCTCCCGGCTGTTCACCCGCCAGCAAGGTGTCGCCGAGACCCTCCAGCGCGCGATCCTGCCGGAGCGCCTGCCGACCGTGCCCGGCGTGGCGCTCGCAGCCTGCTACGAGGCGGCCGGCCACGGTGTGGACGTCGGCGGTGACTGGTACGACGCCTTCGAGCTTCCCGGGGGCCTGCTCGCCCTCGTCGTCGGCGACGTCGCCGGCCACGGCATCCCCGCCGCGGCCGTCATGGGGCAGCTGCGCAACGCCGGCCGCGCCTACGCCCTCGACGGTCACGGCCCCGGGGCGGTCGTGACGCGGCTCAACCGGCTGCTCTGCCACAGCGCGCGATCCACGTGCGCGACGGTGGTGTGCGCGACCCTTGACCCGGCAACCGGCGCGCTTCGCTGGTCGAGCGCCGGCCACCCCCCGCCGGTGCTCGTCGACGCCGGCTCCGCCCGGCTGCTCGAGCGGGTCCACGGCCCGCTGCTCGGTGCCGACCCCGCAGCGGGCTTCGAGGAGAGCGCGCTCGACCTCGCCGAGGGCGCGACGCTCCTGCTCTACACCGACGGCCTTGTCGAGCACCGCAGCCGTGGCATCGGTGCGGGTCTCGACGAGCTGCTCGGCGTCGTGGCTGCCGCCTCGACGAGCGACCTCGACGGGTTCTGCGACGAGGTCGTCGCCGGCGTGCTGCCGCAGCTTCGCCGCGAGGACGACGTGTGCCTGCTCGCCGTCACCCGGCGCGCGTCCTGACGCCCGAAGGGCTGCGGGGGTGCCGGCGGGCCGCCGGGTACCCACCGGTAGACTCAGGCCCGTGAGCGATGCTGCTTTCCTCGCCGACGAAGGACCTGTCGCGGAACCGGCCAGCCCGGAACTGCTCGAGGGCTTGAACCCCGAGCAGCGGGCGGCGGTCACCCACCCCGGGGGTCCGCTGCTCATCCTCGCCGGTGCGGGTTCGGGCAAGACGCGGGTGCTCACCCATCGCGTCGCCCACCTCATCCGCGACCGCGGCGTGAACCCCTTCGGCATCCTCGCGATCACGTTCACGAACAAGGCCGCCGACGAGATGCGCGACCGCGTGGGGCGGATGGTCGGCGACCGTCTCGTCGGTGTGGAGCGCAACCCCGACGGGTCCATCCGCACGCGACGCTGGGGCGGCATGTGGGTGGCGACCTTCCACGCGGCCTGCTCGCGGTTGCTGCGCGCCGAGGCGCCGCGCCTGGGCTACGACAAGGCGTTCACCATCTACGACGCCGCCGACTCCGCCCGCCTCGTCGCGCTCTGCGTGAAAGAGCTCGGCATGGACCCGAAGAAGGTCGCGCCCCGGGGCGTCGCGCACGCGATCTCCAACGCGAAGAACGAGCTCATCGACTTCGACACCTACGCCCTGCGCGCCGAAAGCTGGTACGAGCGCCAGGTCGCCGAGGTCTACAAGCTCTACCAGTCGCGGCTGCACCGGGCGAGCGCGTTCGACTTCGACGACCTGCTCGTCAAGACCGTCGAGCTGCTCCAGCTCTTCGACGACGTGCTCGCCGGCTACCAGGAGCGCTTCGCGCACGTGCTCGTCGACGAGTTCCAGGACACCAACCGCGCCCAGTACGAGCTCGTGAAGCTGCTCGCCGCCGAGCACCGCAACATCGCCGTGGTCGGTGACGATGCGCAGTCGATCTACGGCTTCAGGGGCGCGGACATCCGCAACATCCTCGACTTCGAGCGCGACTTCCCCGACGCGACGCGTATCACCCTGGACCGCAACTACCGCTCGACGCAGACGATCCTCGACGCGGCGAACGGGGTCATCGCGAACAACACCCGGCGCATCGACAAGCACCTGTGGACCGACGCCGGCGGCGGTGTGCAGGTCGTGCGCTACACCGCGGACAGCGAGCAGGACGAGGCCGCGTTCGTCGTCGAGGAGATCGACCTCCTGGGTGACCGCCACGGCGTGGCCTACGGCGACTGCGCGGTCTTCTACCGGACCAACGCGCAGTCACGCGTGCTCGAGGAGGTGCTCATCCGCCTCGGCATGCCCTACCAGGTCGTCGGCGGTACGCGCTTCTACGAGCGCAAGGAGGTCAAGGACATCCTCGCCTACCTGCGCCTGCTCGTGAACCCGGCCGACGACGTGTCGGCCCGGCGGGTGCTCAACGTGCCGCGGCGGTCGATCGGGGCCAAGACCGAGGAGGCGCTCGACCTGTTCGCCGGCCGCGAGGGTGTGTCGTTCATGGACGCCTGCCGGCGGGTGGAGCAAAACCACCTGCTGTCGGGGCGGGCGGTCGGTGCGGTGAAGGAGTTCGTGCGCCTGCTCGACGGGCTGCGCACCCTCGTGGCCGAGGACGCGGCGAGCCTCCCGGAGCTCGTCGAGGCCGTGTGGACCCGAACCGGCTACCTCGCCGAGCTCGAGGCCGAGCGCACCATCGAGGCGGAGGGGCGGGTGGAGAACGTCCGCGAGCTCGCGAGCGTCGCCGCCGACTTCACCGAGCTGGTGCCGGACGCGACCCTTGGCGAGTTCCTCGAGCGGGTGGCTTTGGTCAGTGAGTCGGACGATCTCGCCGCCGGCTCGTCGCGGGTGACGCTCATGACGATCCACAACGCCAAGGGCCTGGAGTTCCCCGTCGTGTTCGTGGTCGGCATGGAGGACTCGGTGTTCCCCCATCACCGTTCGCTCGGCGACCCCGGGGAGCTCGAGGAGGAGCGGCGGCTGTGCTACGTCGCGATGACGCGGGCGAAGCAGCGGCTGTACCTCACGAGCGCGTGGAGCCGCACGCTGTTCGGCGGCACCCACGCCAACCCGCCCTCGCGGTTCTTGAAGGAGGTGCCCCCCGAGCTCGTCGACCACCGGTCGGCTGATCAGGGCGGCCCGTCGCGGCGGGCAGCCGCCCGTCTCGAGGGGGAGGGCGAGGGCGAGGACGTCGCCGTGGGCGACCGCATCCTCCACCCCCGCTTCGGTCCCGGTCTCGTCCTCGAGTTGTCGGGCAGCCACGGCAAGGAAGAGGCGCTCATCCGCTTCGACGAGTCGGGCACGAAGCGGTTGCTGCTGGCCTACGCTCCGCTCGTCCGCGCCTGAGATCGGGTGTCGGGGCTGCGTCACCTGTGGGATGACTCAGTCCCGACACCGGATGGGCAGCGGCCGCGCTTGCCTGCGGTGTCGGGGCTGCGTCACCTGTGGGATGACTCAGTCCCGACACCGGATGGGCAGCGGCGCGTCCAGCCCCCCGAGATCTGCGGCGCGCGGGGCGCACGCCGGTGTCCGGCTACCGGCAGTCGCGAGGGGCCCAGGACTTCGCTCGTCCTGGCCAAGTGAGGATCTGGGGAAAAGTGGGTTGTCGTGTTTGGGCCGGGCTGGTTGAGTCTGCCCATGTCCGCACCGCAGCGCCCGGCCGAGGCCCCGACCTGGACGAGCCCGCCCCCGGCCGAACCGCCGCGGCTGCCCACCTGGGCCGTGGCTCTTTGCTTGGCCATGATGATCGCTGCCGGCGTGCTGGTGGCGAACGTGCTGCTCGGCCGGGAGCCTGCTGGCGAGGAAGCCCAGCCTCCGCTGGCGGAGACGACGCCAGTGGATTCCGAGCCGGGCCCCGAGCCTGAGCCTGAGCGTGATCCGGTCGATCCGGTGCTCGCCGAGCTGCGGGCCACGGACCGCTTCGTCGCTTTCGCCGAGCACGACCGGGCGGAGGCGGCGTGGGCCGACGGAGAGGTCGCCTTCGGGTGGAACAACTTCGCAGTGGTGCACGACAAGCAGGTGACCCACGAGTGGACAAACAAGACGGAGCTGTGGGACGAGGTGATCCCACCGATCCGCGATCAGCTCCTCATGCTCGGTGAGCCGTACACCGAGCCAATGTGGGACGAGGAGCGCCCCTCGCCCGCGTCCATCGGCGCTAGCTGGCCGGACGAGGTCACGGGCGGGCGAGGGCAGTATGTCGAAATCACGGGCCGTTACTTCGACGAGGAGCGGGGCACCCCGGTAGAGCGCAACTGGGCGGTGCTTATCGCCACGGGTGATGACGGCAGCGGGGAGCTGGTGGGGCGCATGCCGCCCATCGAACTCGTCCCCAGCCAAGCGAGGAACTTCCGCCACGCGGATGAACTGGTCCGCATCGCGGCGTGGGAGTGGGTGCAAGCTCAGCCTGTACTGCATGGAGGAGGCGCCTGATGCGCCGGTTTCCATACTTGACCATCCTTCTGGCCCTTGGGGTGGCTGTGACGAGTGCACTATGGCCCGGCCAGGGGCTAGCCCAGGAGGGGTCCCCTCCAGAGCGCGAGGACGAGCGTAAGGACCTCGAGTGTGGTCGGTGTTCGAATCTGTCGGCGGACTACGACACCGGTCCGTACGCCACTGAACGGGAGGTTTCCCCGGGCACCGTGGGCTGTGACCCGTCCGTGACCGCGCCGGGGGCGGCCGGAAATTGTCCGCGGGTGGGTCCGGGGCGGCGGGGTGGTGCCGGCGGTGGCTCCGGCGATGGGGACGGTAGCGGAGGCGGTGGTTCAGGAG
>DATLGH010000028.1 GCA_035540635.1 Egibacteraceae bacterium
CGCGCCCAAAAAGGGGGCGTGAACGCGCCGCCCGCGCCACCCCACCGCTGCCACACCGCCCCGCCGCCAACAACTCGTCAGCCGCACGCCGGACCGACGACATTCACGCGCCCATCAGCCTGCCGCGCGAAACATCGAGGCTAAAGGGGCGGGCAACGGACGAGGTGGCGGGCTGGCAGTGACCATGGGGGCGGCTCCTTGGTCGGGTGGGTGCAGTGGCTACGTGACTTCTGTTGCTGAGGTGACAGGAGGGTTGGGTGGTCGACGAGCCGGACGCCGCGCAGATCGATCGGCTGCGCGAGGCCTACGCCCAGCTGCGGAATGTCGTGGACCGACAGGCCGCTGAGTTGGAGGTGGCGCGGCGGGACAACCAGGCGCTGCGGGCCAAGGTCGACGAGCTGTACGAGGTCAGTGAGCTGACCGCGCGGCTGGGCCGCAACGCGAAGAACCCGTCGGTGCCGCCGTCGTCGGAGGGGTTGGGCAAGAAGCCGGCGACCCGGGCAAGCGCGGCGGGCGGCGGGGGCAACAGGGCGGCCAGGGCGACCCCGTTGGTGCCCACCTGGGACGCCGCCGCGGCGAATCGTCCGAGGGATGGTCGGGATGACGGGCGCGCACGGTCTTGCCGCACGCGGTGCAGCACCCCACACCCAGGGCGTAGCGGGTGACGTGGGCGCGCACCCGCGGGTTATCGGTGAGCCACTGCGACAGGATCTGCCCGCTGCCGGCCACTCGCCCGCCCCGCCGTCGCGGTCGCAGCGCTCGGGCGCCCGCGCCGTCGACACCTGACTTCGTCAACATGGTCGGGCACCCCCCGGGTGCGCCCTGGTGGCGTAGGCCTCGCCGGGCTTGCGGCCCGGCCGGCCGCGCTCGCCGGCGGGTGTGGGCTCGCCCTTGGAAAAGGCGCCGACTGACGCTTGCCCTCGCGCCGCGGCCTCCAGGCGATCCTGCAACACCTCGACCTGCCGCTCCAGGCGGGCGACCCCGCCCTCCAGCCCTGCGATGCGTCGCGTGTCGGCGCGGACCTGCGCGGCGAACAGGTCGCGCTCGGCACGCACCCCCACCAGCTCGGCGCGCAACGCCGCATTCTCGGTCTCCAACCCGACGCGGTCGTCGAGCAGTCGGGCGGCGTGGTCGCCGACCACACCCGCGGCGCCTCGCCAGCCACTATCGTTCACTTCAGCCCCGCCAGTCACAACCACCCGCGAGGTCAAGGACCCGCGTCGGCCGCCAAACCTCACATTCCTGTTTGGTGTTGCATTAGCAGCGTGTGGGTACTCTCAGGACCGCTGGTCCTCTGGTGCGCGGAGACCTCTGAGCATGCGAGACGAACAGGACAAACGTGATCGAGGTTGCCGTTGGAGCCGCCATAGTCGCCGGTTTGATCGCCGGCGCGATCATGGAGGGGCCGGTGTATCTGCAGAAGGCGATGGGCCTGCCGGTCAAGCAGAACATCTTCCGCACGTGATCCACTACACGCTGGCCGGCCCGGTGGTGAAGCTGCTGCCGTCGATCGACCCGGAGACGGGCGAGGTCGGAAAGCAGGGCTTTGCCTACCGCAACTACGGTGCGCTGGATGTGGCGACGTCGTTCGTCGGCCACATGAGCCTCGGCCTGTTCACCGCGGTGTTCTACGCACTGCTGCACCCCAACGGCGGCAGCGCCCTGTTGTTCTAATGGCGCTCCCATCTGTCCACCAGTGGACTCGGCTGTGACGGTCGCCCCACAGATGGCAACGTCGCCAAGTGCGCAACCCGTTGACGAGCCGCCCCACGTGCTCGTGGTCGAGGACGACGCCGAAGTTGCCGGCATCTTGCGCGAGTACCTCAACCGTGCGGGCTACGAGGTCGAGACTGTCGGCGACGGCGTCGCGGGTCTGCGGCGGACCTACGCTCGGTGGCCTGACGCCATAGTCCTGGACCTGACCTTGCCGCAACTCGACGGCCTGGAGGTGTGCCGCCGCGCTCGCGCTGCATCAGTTGACGTGCCGATCATTATTTTGTCGGCCCGAGCCGAAGAGTCCGACCGCATCCTCGGACTCGACTGTGGTGCCGACGATTACCTGTGCAAGCCGTTCTCGCCGCGCGAGCTGGTGGCACGTGTGCGAGCAGTGCTCCGCAGGGCCCCCACGGCCGCGGTGCAATCGTCCGGTGACGACGCCCGCATCTGCGCCGCGGACATCGTTCTTGACCAACGAACGCGCGAGGTCAGCGTGGGTGGCAACTTCGTCGACCTGCGGCCACGGGAGTTCGAACTTCTGACGGTGCTGATGAGCCGCGCAGGTGAGGTGCTGCACCGGGACGTCCTGCTCAACGAGGTGTGGGGATACTCGTTCGGGGGTGCCGGTACCCTCAGCGTTCACATCCGTCGACTGCGCGAGAAGGTTGAAGGTGATCCCGCACAGCCACGGCATATAAGGACCGTGTGGGGGGTCGGCTATCGGTTCGATCCGTGAAACCGGCAGTGGCATTCGGCGTCGGCGTGTTGCTGCTGGCTGTGACGGCAGCCGTCAGCATCGGGCTCGGAACACCGACCACTGAGGCTGTTCGGGCTGCAGCCATAGCGGGCACCGCAGGCGTTGTTGTCGGTGCGCTCGGGACGGGTCTCCTGAAGCTCCTTGAGCGCGCTACGCTGACTGCGCAGATCAGCGCGCCCGTGATCATTGTCCTCTGCGTTATCGCGCTCGGCGCGCTGGCCGGAGTCAACGCGCTGTTTTCCGGTCAGCAGTTGCGGGCGCTTGCGATGCTTCTCGTGGCGGGCGGCGTGGTGGGTGTCGTCCTTGCGCTCATGTTCGCCGAGGACATCCGCGAGGCGAGTCAGGGTCTTCAGGAGACCGTGCGCGAGATCGCCAGCGGCACTGCGGGAGCTCAGTGGAAGCCAGGTATTCCCGAGCTTGCAGAACTCGCGGCTGAACTTCAACGGACGTCGGTCCAGCTTGACGAGGCCCGGCGGCGCGAACGCGCACAAGACCAGTCCCGCCGCGAGCTTGTTACGTGGGTGTCACACGACTTACGTGCGCCCCTGCAGCGTATCCGCGCCGCCGCCGATGCGCTTGAGGACGGTGTATTCGACGACGCGCACAGCCTCGAGGCGCTGCACGCAACCGTGCGGATAGAGGCCGACCGGCTCGGCCGCCTCATCGATGACCTGTTTCAGCTCAGCCGTATCGAAGCGGGCGCGTTGGAGCTCCGCATGCAGCCCGTGGCGCTAGCGGACCTCGTCTCAGAAGTGCTCGCCGCGGTCGCGCCGACCGCTGCCGCCAAGGGCGTTGCGCTGGAAGGCGGTGCTGGCGGGCACGTGCCGCAGCTATGCGGCTCGCCTGCTCACTTGACGCGTGCCCTGGCCAACCTGCTGGACAACGCAGTCAGAGAGACGCCGCCAGGCGGCACCGTAACGACCGCCATCGGCGCTGAGCCCGGCGTCGTGGTCGTCATGATCGACGACGAGTGCGGGGGAATGGCACCCGAGCAATTACTCCGGCTGTCCGCGGCGGCAGAAGCCGGACACGGTCCAGGCAGCCAGGGGGGAGGGCTGGGGCTTCGGATTTCCTGGGGCCTGGTGAGGGCGCACGGCGGCGACATACGGGTCGCGAATCACAACGGGGGATGCCGTTTCCAGATCCGTCTCCCGGTTGCCGGTTCGTGACGCGGAAGGCTGCACTGTCAAGCGTTTTCAGGCCGGCGGTTTCTCCGTGCGGACGCGCGGCGACGGCGTGCTGGCCATTTCCACTTCGCCGCGCGCCGAGACGACGACGTGCACTGCGGGCGCAGCCAAGCCCCCCGTGGTCGCGCGACGAATTCTTACAAGGACCTTAACAATCCTCCGGGAGTGCGTTTCGAGCATGGGCCCCGGGTACGCCCGGCAACGACTGAGCGGCCCCCGGCTTCTCGACGGACACCAACAAGGAGAAAGACAATAGCTGATGCACGGCCGTTCACGGCAGGTGCTGGTATCCTGACGCTGCTCCAGCAAGCCGCACATCAGACGGCCGCGCGCGGCGGCGGAGACGGTTGGCACCACGGCGACTCCGCTACGACACAGGCGCCGATGACCCAACAGGGCTGCGGCTTGATCCCTTGCGCTTCGCCGGTCGCCGTCGAGGTCGTCGAGGCCGCGGTCAGAAGGGCCAGCCTGGGCAGGAGGGTCAGCAGACTGTGAAGGAGAAAACGTGATCGAGGTTGCCGTTGGAGCCGCCATAGTCGCCGGTTTGATCGCTGGCGCGATCATGGAGGGGCCGGTGTATCTGCAGAAGGCGATGGGCCTGCCGGTCAAGCAGAACATCTTCCGCACGTGGGGCAACATGTTCGGTCTGCGCGGCGGCGCCGGCTACGTCGTGGGAATGATGTTCCACCTGGCGCTGGCCGCTGGGATCGCCGTTCTGTATGCGCTGTTCTTCAGGTTGATCGGCGTCGACGGTAACTTGTTGCTGTGGGGCCTGGTGGCGGCGTTGATCCACTACACGCTGGCCGGCCCGGTGGTGAAGCTGCTGCCGTCGATCGACCCGGAGACGGGCGAGGTCGGAGAGCAGGGCTTTGCCTACCGCAACTACGGTGCGCTGGATGTGGCGACGTCGTTCGTCGGCCACATGAGCTTCGGCCTGTTCACCGCGGTGTTCTACGCACTGCTGCACCCCAACGGCGGCAGCGCCCTGTTGTTCTAGGTGACTGGTGTGCAGCGAGGTGTGTGGAGTGACTGGTTCATCAGTTGGTCCTTGGTCGGGAGGTGTGGTGGGCGTTGCGGTGTGGGCTGGCTGGCGGTGGCACGGCCTGGTCGGCCTCTGAGCGTGTGATACAGGTTGGCCGCTCACGCCGCATCTGTGTGGGTCTTAGGGCTTGCATGGAGGAGGTTGTGACGACTGCTGGAACCTCGGGACGCGACGGCGGGGGTCGTCGCCGCAAGCGGATGTTGACCCCGCAGCAGAAGTACGAGGTGTGGTTGCGGCTGGTCACCGGGGAGCTGTCGCAGAACGAGGCGGCCGAGCAGTTATGGGGTGGACCGTTCGACGATCGCGCGGATCCGGGTGGTGGCCAAGCAGGGCGCGTTGGATGCGCTGGCGCGGTCCAAGCGGGGCCGGCCTGAGGGGTCCGCTGAGGTGCTGGCTGTGACCTCACCGGGGTGGTGTGGCCTTGTCGTGGTCGTCTCATGCGGTGGCGGCGTGCCAGCCGGCGGTGTTTCGGCGCACGCCGAGCCTGGCAAAGCGTGCGACGTTGTGCGCGGTGGCGTTGAGGTCCCAGTCTTGGGCGACGCGTTGTCGCCCGCGTACGCGGGCGCGGCGCCCGCCGTGCCAGCGGCGGACGAGGTGGGCGAGCTTGCGTTCGACCTTGGGGCGGTTGTGGTGCGGGCGGGCGACCAGGTCGGAGATCACGAGCCGACCGGAGGCGCGGTAGTCGGCCTGCCAGTCGGGGTCGGCTTGGCGGGCGCGCTCGGCTGCCAGCAACGCCTCGTGGGGCCCGACGTTGACGCTGCGGCCGGCGGGCGAGGCGGTGCACTGCGCACGCAGCGGGCAGTCCCCGCACAGCTCGCCGAACCTGGCGGTGGCGTTGCCGTTTGCCGCCACCCGCAGTCCCACGGTCTGCCCGGCGGGGCAGGTGACCGTGCCGTGGTCCAAGTCGATGTCGAAACGGTCCTTGCTGAACCGCCCGCCGAGTGCGGTCGCCGGGGCCACCTTGGTCATCGGGGTCGCGCCCATCTCGGCCAGCGCCGCCAGGTTGTCCCCGCTGCCGTAGGCCGCGTCGGCGTACACCCGCGGCCCACCGTCGCCGTCACCGTCACCCACGGCGGGGTGACCGTCGCCGTTGGCGCGGTCGCGCTCGGGCTGGTCGTCGTTGGTGGCCGCCGACGCGGCGACGACCTCGCCCAGCAGCTTCTGGGTGGCCTCGGCGTCGCCGACATTGGCGGGGGTGACCGAGTCCGAGGTCGGGGTGATGAACTCCGAGTCGGGGTCGACCGCGACGTGGCCCTTGTAGTCGTCGTAACGGCGCGCGCTGGTCTTGTGGCCGTGTCGGGCGTCGGGGTCCACTGTGGGGATCACCCGATCCTTGGGGACCCGCCGGGTGATGCGAAACACCCCGTCGTCGCCTTCCTCCACGTCCTGGCCGACCACGGTGGCCAACAACGCGGCGGCCTCCACCACCACAGGCTCAGCGGTCTCGGCCCCCTCGACCTCAGCAAGCGCAGCCAGCCCGTCACCCACCAGCTCGTCGACCAGCAACTCGCGGGCGGCGGCGGCGTCCCAGTCACACACCGGCTTGCCCGCAGCGACGTAGTCGTCGTGGCGGACAAGTGCCGCCCTGATCGTGGCCTCCAACGCCGCCGGCGCGGCGCGCAGCAGCCCCCGGATCGCCGAACGGATCAACGTCACCGTGTCTTGGGTGGCGACCGCGTCGAACGGCGCGGAGTCCAACGCCCGCTTGACCCCCAACAGCCCCGCTTCGCCGGCCACATCAGTGGTCGCGCGAAACAGCTCTTGGGGATTGTCGGAGTCGCGCAGCCGCATGTCCACCCACACCGTGTGCGCGAACTGGGCGCGCTGGCCGGCGTCCCAGCCGCCCAGCCCGCAGGCGTAGCGCCAGCGCACGTCGAACGAGAACCGCTCGCACGCCTCCCTATCCGACAACCCACCCAGCTTTTGCAGCACCATCACCGTGGCCCTGATCGACGGCGGCACGCTGCGCCGACCCGTGGACGTGAACAGATCCGCGTACATCCCGTCAGGGAACAAGTTGTCGCGCGGCGGTGCAACAACGCATACACCGACCCGTCGGGCACCACCTCCTCACAATGCCCGACCACCTCGTCAAGGAGATCACCTTGGCGCGCCGCCACCACCCAACGTCACACCACACCCCTCCGCGAAAACAACACTGCTGTGATTCTCGTAGACCACCCTGCCGGAGCCCAGCATCCGGCACGAAAGACACCGGTCACCTAGTCCCTTGGTGCTCCGACTCCGCCCACAGGAGGTCGTCGTGATGCAGATCGATGTCGGCGTTGCGATCCGTGCCCGCCTTCATCGCCGGGATCATGTTCGGCCTCCTAAATCTAACCGGCATCCTGAACGCGCTGATGCGATCCAACTGCGGCAGCACCGTTGTCTACTCAGCGACGTAGCGAGGACGCAACGATGAGCGCGTCGGTCACCGGTCGCGGACACGCGCTCCCGGCTCGCCTGTCGCAAACGGATCTGTGGCAGGGCTACTTCCGACACCACTACGGCGACGCCGAGGTCGCGCGGAGGGTGTGGGAGCATTCGGCGATCGAGCTCCGCCGCGGTGTCGTCAACCCCCTTCAGGAGGACATCTCGTCGTGGGGGACCGCCGCGCGGATGCGGCGCTTCGTCGATGAGGCGCTACCGCTTGGGAAAGAGGCCGTGGGTGCGGCGCTGGACGACGCTGGCGTGGATGCAGGCGAGGTGGGTCTCTTCACCGTGGTGTCGTGCACCGGCTACGCCACGCCAGGTCTGGACATCCTGCTGGCGCGCGACGTGGGCATGAGCGACACGGTCCAACGGCTCTACATCGGGCACATGGGGTGTTACGCCGCCCTGCCGGGCCTGGGTACGGCGGCCGACTTCGTCAACGCCCGGTCGCGGCCCGCCGTCATGTTGTGTGTTGAGCTGACCAGCTTGCATGTCCAGCCGCCCACCTCGAACGCGCGCGCCGGAGATCCGACGCCGGCTGATGTGCAGCAGATAGTCGCCCACGCGCTGTTTAGCGACGCCGCGGCGGCCGTCGTCGTCGAACCGGCCACCGACGGCCTCGAAGTGGTCGACATCACAGCACGAACCGACGTCTCGACCGCCGGCCACATGACGTGGGACGTTACCGACCTCGGGTTCAAGATGGGGTTGTCGCCTCGGGTTCCGGACGTGCTGCGTCAGCACGCCCGACCGGTGGTCGAACAACTGCTCGCGCGTCACGGCATGGCCATCGAAGAAGTCGATGGATGGGCCATTCATCCTGGCGGTCGCAAGATCATCGAGGTCGTCGGCGACGTGCTGGGGCTGGCCGAGGAACATCTGCAGGCGTCGTACGACGTTCTTCGAAACGTGGGTAACTCCTCCAGCGCCACGGTGCTGCTGGTCTTGGATCGGCTGCTCCGGCTACGCGACATCCCGGCCGCCGGCCACGTCGTCGCGATGGCGTTCGGCCCTGGCCTGACCCTGTACACCGCGCTGCTGCGCCGCGTCGTAGCCGGGCGAGAGAGCGCGACCCGGTGAACGGGCACGTGCAGCCGAGTGGCACACCTACATCAATGGCACGCTAACCTCGACGCTGCTCGACGCAATGTGGGCGGAGTGTGGGCTACGGAGGCTGAGTGACCTCGTAGGAGGCCGCTGACTTGCGGTTTTTACCCGACGTCCTGCACCATGCCGAACTTGTCCTCGTAGTTGGTCATGTTCGTGTTCAGGGCGCGGATGATCTTGCCCACCATGGTCGGGGCCACCTTCACGCGACTGACGACCTCCGCCTGGACCTGGCCCTCCTTGCCGCCGGGCATCACCTGGCAGAAGTCGAGGGTGAACTCGTGAGGGGAGTGGCTGACGACGAGGAAGTTCGCGTACATGCCGTACTTGCTCGCGTCGTCGACCTTGACGTTGATCTGCTGGCTGCCGCCTTGCTGGCCGCCGCTGCCGGGGTCGGTCACGGGATCTCCTGTCGGTCGGGGGCGCGCCGGGTCGTCGAGCGCCCGCCGATCCTAGTGCGGTGCCGCGTACACTCGGTGGCTCCCGGGCGCTTAGCTCAGCTGGCGAGAGCGCTTGCCTTACAAGCAAGAGGTCACAGGTTCGAGTCCTGTAGCGCCCACCGATGACGCTCGACGACGCAGACGCCGCCGCGCTCCATGCGCTGCTCACGGCCCTCGACCCGCCGCTCACCGTGGTGACCGTCGAGGCCGGTGGGGAGCGTTCGGGCTGCCTCGTCGGCTTCCTCTGCCAGTGCAGCATCGATCCCCCCCGGCTGCTCGTGTGCCTGTCGAAGCGCAACCACACGTACCGGGTGGCGCGCGGGGCCGACGGGCTGGCGGTGCAGCTGCTCGGGGAGGACCAGCTCGATGTCGCGGAGCTCTTCGGCGGGCGCACGGGCGACGAGGTCGACAAGTTCACCGCCACAGACTGGCGCCCGGGGGACGGGGGGACACCGGTCCTCGCCGACGCGCGGGGGTGGGCCGCCGGGCGCATCCTCGACCGTTTCGACGCCGGGGACCACGAGGCCTTCCTCGTCGAGGTGACCGCCGCGGGCGGCCGCCCCGAGGGCGCGCTCCTCCACCTGCGCCACGCCGTCGACATCGAACCGGGTCACGACGCCTGAGGCCGTCGCCGCGCCCGAAACGCACTCTTAATCGTCGCGGGACACGCCCGCAACACCCCCCTCGTAGCATCGCCGCCGTTCCCGCAGAGCGTCTCGGGAGCAGGGTTCGAACCGTGGACAGGGGAGCGGGTATGCGAGCATGGTCGGGCAAGATCGTCGCGCTCGTAGCAGCGCTGGGAATGATCGTCGGCGGCTGTGGGGACGACGTCGCCGCGCCGGCGACCGCAGGCGGGGACGGCGACACCATCAAGGTCGGCGTGCTGCACTCGCTCAGCGGCACCATGGCGATCAGCGAGGTGAGCGTCCACGACGCCGAGCTGCTGGCGATCGAGGAGATCAACGCCGCCGGGGGGGTCCTCGGCCGGCAACTCGAGCCGGTCATCGAGGACGGCGCCTCGGACTGGCCGACGTTCGCGGAAAAGGCGCAAAAGCTCATCTCCGCCGACGGCGTCGCGGCGGTGTTCGGCGGCTGGACGTCCGCGAGCCGCAAGGCGATGCTGCCGGTGTTCGAGGCGAACGACGCGCTGCTGTGGTACCCGGTGCAGTACGAGGGCCTCGAGGCGTCCCCGTCGATCTTCTACACCGGGGCGACGACCAACCAGCAGATCGTCCCGGGCCTCGAGTACCTCGTCGAGCAGGGGCACGAGAGCCTCTACCTCGTCGGCAGCGACTACGTGTTCCCCCGCACGGCGAACCTCATCATCCGCGCCTACGCCGAGGCCCACGGCATCGGGATAGTCGGTGAGGACTACACGCCGCTGGGTCACACCGAGTACTCCACCGTGCTCAACCGCATCCAGTCGGCCGACCCGGACGCGGTGTTCAACACGCTGAACGGCGACAGCAACGTGGCGTTCTTCAAGCAGTTCCGTGACGCGGGCCTGTCCGCAGAGCGCCTGCCGACGATGTCGGTGAGCGTCGCCGAGGAGGAGATCCGCGGCATCGGCGCGGACAACATCGCCGGGCACCTCGTGGCCTGGAACTACTTCATGACCACCGACACTCCGCGCAACGCCGAGTTCGTCGCCGCCTACAGGGAACGCTACGGCGCGGACCGCGTAACCGCCGACCCGATCGAGGCCGGCTACGCCGGGGTGCACCTGTGGGCCGCCGCGGTCGAGGCGGCCGGCACGACCGCGGTGGACGCGGTCCGCGAGGCCGCCGCGGGCATCTCCTTCGACGCGCCCGGCGGCACCTACACGATCGACGGCGCCAACCAGCACATCACGAAGACGGCGCGCATCGGCCTGATCGAAGACGACGGCACCATCACCGAAGTGTGGGCGTCGGACGGACCGATTGACCCTGATCCCTACCTCGAAGGCTACGACTGGGCCGAGGGCCTCGGCGCACCCCGGTCGTGACGGGCGCCGTCACGGGGAGGACCGGCGCATGAGCATGATCGCGTCCCAGCTCGTCGTGGGGCTGTCCATCGCCGGCGTCCTCGCCCTCGTCGCCATCGGGCTGTCGTTCACGTTCGGCCAGATGAACGTCATCAACTTCGCGCATGGCGAGTTCGTGATGGCCGGGGCCTACGTGCCCTACGTCCTGCAGCGGGCGGGCCTTTCCGCCGGAAAGTCGCTCCTGGTCGGGCTGCCGGTCGCGATCGTCGTCGCCGCTGCGCTCGGCCTGCTGCTCGAGCGCACGCTCGTCCGGCGTCTCTACGGCCGGCCGCTCGACACCCTCCTCGTCACCTACGGGGTGAGCCTGGTGCTCCAGCAGGCGGCCCGCGACCTGTTCGGCGCGCCGAACGTGCAGGTGCTGCGGCCGTCGTGGCTCGACGGCCGTCTCACCGTCGGTCCGGTGCAGCTGTCCTACACCCGACTCGCCATCCTCGTGCTCATCAGCGCTCTCGTCGTCGGGGTGACGCTGCTGCTCACCCGCACGGCCACCGGTCGGCGGATGCGCGCGGTCACCCAGAACCGCAGGCTCGCGGCGTCGTCGGGGCTTCCCACCCGGCGCACCGACGCGTTCACGTTCGCGCTCGGGTCGGGCCTTGCGGGAGCGGCGGGGGTGGCGCTGGCGCTGCTCGGCCCGATCGGCCCCTCGCTCGGCACGTTCTACGTCGTCGACGCGTTCCTCGTCGTCATCGTCGGCGGGCTCGGGCACCTGCGCGGCGCCGTGCTCGCGGCCCTCGCCATCGGCATCACGAACGCGTTCGTGGAGCTCTCCCTCGGCACGAGCCTGGCGAAGGTGATCGTGTTCGCCCTCGTCATCGCCTTCCTCCAGCTCCGCCCGCAGGGGCTCGTGAGCAGCCGGACGAGGGCGCTCGTGTGAGCAGTCCGACGCGCGCGCGAACCCGCGTCCCCTCACCCGTCGCGGAAGCCGGGTCCCAACGCGCCCCCGAGGGCGTCTGGGCGGCGCGCGCCCGCGCCTACGCCCCGCTGCTCGTCGTCGCGCTCGCCCTCGCGCTCGCGCCCGCGTTCCTGTCCGACTTCCGCCTCGGCCTGCTGTCGCGCTACCTCGCGTTCGCCATCGTGGCGGTCGGCCTCGACCTCGCCTGGGGCTACGGCGGGATGCTGTCGCTCGGCCACGGCCTGTTCTTCGGCCTCGGTGGCTACGCCATGGCGATGCACCTCAAGCTCGCGTCCTCGGGGAGCGCGTTGCCCGACTTCATGATGTGGAGTGCGGTGACCACGCTGCCGGCCTGGTGGCGGCCTTTCGAGTCGGCGGCGTTCGCGCTCGCCGTCGCCGTCGCGCTGCCGGCGGTCGTCGCGGGGGCCGTCGGCTACATGATCTTCCGCAACCGCGTCCGCGGCGCGTACTTCGCGATCCTCACGCAGGCGATGGTGCTCATCTTCGTCACGCTGCTCGTCAGCCAGCAGGGCTACACGGGCGGGACCAACGGCCTCACGAACCTGTCGACGATCTTCGGCGCGCCCATCGCCGCACCGGCGACGCGGCGCCTGCTCTACGTCACCGTCGCGACCGTGCTGCTCGTCGTGCTCGTCGGTGGGCGTGCCCTCGTGCGCTCGCGCTGGGGGCGGCTGCTCATCGCCTGCCGCGACGGTGAGGACCGCGTGCGCTTCCTCGGCTTCGACCCGACCGCGGTGAAGACGGTGGCATTCGCGCTGAGCGCCGCCGTCGCGGGCCTGGCGGGAGCGCTGTTCGTCCCCATCGTCGGCATCATGGCCCCCGGGCTCATCGGCGTCGTGCCCTCGATCCAGATGGTCATCTGGGTCGCCATCGGGGGCCGTGCGAGCCTCGTCGGTCCCGCGCTCGGCGCGGTGCTTTTCGGGTACGCCTCGACGTCGTTCAGTGAGTCGTTGCCCTCCGCATGGCTCTACCTGCAGGGGGCGCTGCTCATCGGCGTGCTCATGCTCGCCCCCCGAGGGCTCGCCGGGGTCCCGCAGACCCTGGGCCGTGGCATGGCGCTGCTGCGCCGCGGGCGGGTGGCGAGGTGACGAGCACGGTCGTCGACGTCGCCGGGCTCGTCGTGGAGTTCGACGGCTTCCCCGCCATCGACGGGCTCGACTTCACTGTCGAGCAGGGCGAGCTGCGCTTTCTCATCGGCCCCAACGGCGCCGGCAAGACGACGCTGCTCGACGTCCTCACCGGCCTCACCCGCCCCCGTGCGGGGACCGCGACGGTGCTCGGCCACGACGTCACCAGCATGAGCGAGCACGGCATCGTCGCACGTGGGATCGGTCGGACGTTCCAGACCCCCACGGTGTTCGAGGAGCTCACCGTCGCGGAGAATCTCGACCTCGCCCGGATCGGCACCGGGCCGCGGCGCGCGCTGCTCCGGCGGCCGGCGGGCGTGCCCGCCGCGATGACGGGGATGCTCGAGCGGGGCGGACTGCTCGGGCTCGCCGGCCGGCCGTCCTCGGTGCTGTCGCACGGCCAGCGGCAGTGGCTCGAGATCGCGATGCTGCTCGCCGCCGACCCGCGCGTGCTCCTGCTCGACGAGCCGGTGGCCGGCATGACCCGCGACGAGCGGCGCGCGACCGGCGAGCTGCTGACCGACATCGCCACCGACCGCACCGTCGTCGTCGTCGAGCACGACATGGACTTCCTGCGCCGGTACGCCCGGCGGGTCACCGTCATGCACGCCGGCCGGCTGCTTGCCGAGGGCTCCGTCGCCGACATCCAGGCTCACCCCCGGGTCCGGGAGGTCTACCTCGGGCGGCCGGCGGACGAGGGGGCGGCCGATGCTTGACATCACCGGGCTCTGCGCCCGCTACGGCACGACCCAGGTGCTCTTCGACGTCGATGTGTCGGTGCCCCGGAAGGGCATTGTGTGCCTGCTCGGTCGCAACGGCGCGGGCAAGACGACGCTGCTCGACGCGGTCATGGGCGTGCGACCGGCAAGCGCGGGCACCATCCGGCTCGACGGCGCCGACGTCACCCGCTGGCCACCCCACCGTCGGGCGTCGAGCGGGATCGCGTACGTCCCCCAGGGCCAGACGACGTTCCCGCAGCTCACCGTGCGGGAGAACCTCCAGGTCGTCCTCGAGTCGTGCGCCACGCGGCGGCGGGGGGCGGTGGACGACGTCATCGACACGTTCCCCGTGCTCGCGACCATCCTCGACCGCCCCGCCGGGCTGCTCTCGGGAGGACAGCGCCAGCAGCTCGCCATGGGACGCGCGCTCGTCGTCGACCCGCGGATCCTGCTCCTCGACGAGCCGACCGAGGGGATCCAGCCATCGGTGGTGCAGCACATCGCGAGGGCCATCGTCGCCCTCCACGCCGACCGGGGCGTGACCGTCCTGCTCGCCGAGCAGGCCGTGGACTTCGCGCTGGCGATCTCGGACCGCTACGCGGTCCTCGACGCCGGACGCCTGATCGAGGAGGGCTCGTGTGCCGAGATGGACGTCGACCGCCTGCACGAGGCGCTCGCGATATGAGGCCCCGTCGAGGAGGAGGTGGTCGGGCGTGCGCCTGACACCCCACGAGCAGGAGCGCCTGCTCATCCACGTCGCGGCCGACGTCGCGGAGCGCCGCCGGGCCCGCGGCCTGCCGCTGAACTACCCGGAGGTCGTGGCGATCCTGACCGCGTTCGTGCTCGAGGGTGCACGCAGCGGCCTGAGCGTCGCGGACCTCATGGAGAGGGGACGCACGATCCTCGGGGCCAACGACGTCATGGACGGCGTCGGTGCGCTCGTCGGGGACGTGCAGATCGAGGCGACGTTCCCCGACGGCACGAAGCTCGTCACCCTCCACGACCCCCTCCAGGCGCCGTGAGGCCGGGCGAGATCCTCCTCGCCGCGGGCGATGTCGCGCTGAACGTCGGCCGCCCGGTCGTCGAAGTGCGCGTGCGCAACACCGGGGACCGGCCCGTGCAGGTCGGCTCGCACTACCACTTCGCCGAGGCGAACCCGGCGCTCGCGTTCGACCGGCAGGCGGCCTGGGGGATGCGCCTGGCCGTGCCGTCGGGAACCTCCGTGCGTTTCGAGCCGGGCGTGGAGCGCGACGTCCCACTCGTCGCGCTCGCCGGCCGGCGTCGCGTGCCGGGCCTGCGCCGCGCGGCCGAAGGGCCGCTCGACGCCGGACGGCCGGGGTCCGCATGACCCAGCACATCGACCGCGCGCGCTACGCCGCCCTGTACGGGCCGACGACCGGGGACCGGGTCCGGCTGGCGGACACGAACCTCTTCGTGGAGGTCACCGAGGACCGCTGCGCGGGCGGTGACGAACTCACGTTCGGCGGCGGGAAGACCGTGCGGGAGTCGATGGGCCAGGCGACGCTTTCCCGGGCTGAGGGCGCCCTCGACCTCGTGCTCACCGGCGCGCTCGTGGTCGACCACTGGGGGATCGTCAAGGCCGACATCGGGGTCCGCGACGGCCGCATCGTCGGCCTCGGCAAGGCCGGCAACCCCGACACGATGGCCGGGGTCGACGCGGCGCTCGTCGTCGGTCCCGGCACCGAGGTGATCGCGGCGAACGGCCGCGTCGTCACCGCCGGGGCGATCGACAGCCATGTGCACCTCATCTGCCCCCAGCAGCTCGACGAGGCGCTCGCGAGCGGCGTGACGACCATCGTCGGCGGCGGCACCGGGCCCGCCGAGGGATCCAAGGCCACGACCTGCACGCCCGGCTCGTGGCACCTCGAGCGCATGCTGCGGGCGCTCGACGGCGCACCCGTGAACGTCGCGCTGCTCGGCAAGGGCAACAGCGCGGCCCCGGAACCGCTCGTCGAGCAGGTCCTCGCCGGCGCGGCCGGCCTGAAGCTGCACGAGGACTGGGGCACCACACCAGCGGCGATCGACCAGTGCCTGCAGGTCGCCGACCGCTACGGCGTGCAGGTCGCCATCCACACCGACACGCTGAACGAGGCGGGGTTCGTCGACAGCACGGTCGCCGCGATCGCCGGGCGCACCATCCACGCCTACCACACCGAGGGCGCCGGCGGCGGTCACGCGCCCGACATCCTCACGATCGCCGGTCACCCGAACGTGCTGCCGTCGTCGACGAACCCCACCCGCCCGCACACCGTCAACACCGTCGACGAGCACCTCGACATGCTCATGGTGTGCCACCACCTGAAGCCGTCGATCCCCGAGGACCTCGCGTTCGCGGAGTCTCGCATCCGACCGTCCACCATCGCCGCCGAGGATGTGCTGCACGACCTCGGGGCCATCTCGATCATCGGATCCGACAGCCAGGCGATGGGTCGCATCGGGGAGGTCGTGCTGCGGACGTGGCAGACCGCGCACGTGATGAAGCGCCGACGCGGCTCCCTGCCCGGCGACGGTGACGCCGACAACCACCGAGCCCGTCGCTACGTGGCCAAGTACACGATCTGCCCAGCCGTGGCCCACGGCCTCGACGGCGAGGTCGGATCGGTGGAGGTGGGCAAGCTGGCCGACCTGGTGTTGTGGGACCCCGCCTTCTTCGGCGTGCGGCCCCATGTGGTGCTCAAGGGAGGAATGATCGCCTGGGCCGCCATGGGTGACGCCAACGCCTCCATCCCCACGCCCCAGCCGGTGCTGCCCCGTCCCATGTTCGGCGCCACCCCGACGGTGGCCGCGGCCACCAGCGTGGCCTTTGTGGCTCCCGCCGCCCTCGAAGCCGGACTGGCCGATCGCCTGGACGTGCAC
>DATLGH010000029.1 GCA_035540635.1 Egibacteraceae bacterium
CTCCGGCCCCGGGGACCGCTCCCCGCCCGGCGCCGGAGCCGGCTGACCCCGCTGCCCCCGACGCAGCGGACGACGACCCGACGCTCGGTGGGGTCGTCGGTGACACGACGGGCTCGGTCGT
The DNA here is from genome assembly GCA_035540635.1 of Egibacteraceae bacterium. Lineage (NCBI taxonomy): Bacteria > Bacillati > Actinomycetota > Nitriliruptoria > Egibacterales > Egibacteraceae > Egibacteraceae bacterium. Next base: position 122 of record DATLGH010000029.1, read on the forward strand.
CCGGCTCACCGCCGACACCGTCACCGGTGTCGGGTCCACAATCGGCGACGTCGTCGACACCGTCCTGGGGCTGCTGCTGTCCCCGGCCGAGAAGGCCGGGACCACGACCGCCCAGGGTGGGGCGGACGAGACGTCGGTGAAGCCGCCGGCGGCCGACCCCGCATCGGCACCGCAGCTCGCCGAGTAGCACGACGGGGCACGCCCTCACTCGCATAGCCTTCGGGCATGCACGCCGTCTCGCTGCTGTCCGTCGCGCCCGTCAAGGGACTCGGCCTGGCGCACCCCGAGCAGGTCACGCTCCGCCCGACCGGCGTCGCCGGCGACCGACGGTTCTACCTCATCGACGAGCACGGCCGGCTCTTCGGCGGCAGACGCCTCGGTGGTCTCGTGCGGATCACCGCCGTCTTCGACGACGCGGCTGACCGGCTCGCGCTGACCTTCCCCGACGGCACCCGCGTCGAGGAGCGGGTGCGGGCGGGGGATGGCGTCACGACCGACTTCTACGGGGGGCGTGCGGTGGCGGGATGCGTCGTCGAGGGCCCGTGGAGCCGGTCGCTGTCCGCCTACGCCGGCGCCACGGTCCGTCTCGTACGCACCGAGCAGCCCGGAGACGGCTGGGACGTGCATCCGGTCACCCTGCTCGGCGACGCCGCGGTCGACGCGCTCGCAGCCCACGCGGGGCTCGACGGGGGACTCGACCGGCGCCGCTTCCGCATGCTCGTGCATTTCCGCGGTGGCCGGCCGCACGACGAGGACGCCTGGGCGGGGCAGGCGGTCCGCCTCGGATCGGCGGTCGTGCGCGTCGCCGGTCCGGTCCCCCGCTGCGTGGTCACGACCCAGGACCCGGCGACCGGCCGGAAGGACGTCGACGCCCTCCGGCTCATCAGGCGCTACCGCGGGGGAGCCAGCGTCGACTTCGGCGTCTACGCCGACGTGGAAGAGCCAGGGGTCGTGCGTGTCGGCGACCCGGTCACACCCGTCGCCTGAGGGCCTCGCGTATGCCCGCTCGCCGGATCCAGTCGCTCGGGTGGCGGGCGGCGGGGGGTGGGCGCCTGTCCGCCTTCGTGGGCTTCAGCCGGCCGCACACCATCGTGGGCACCGTCGTCAGCGTCTGCGCGCTGTTCGTGCTCGCGCGCTTCCTTGCGACCCCCCGGGATCCCTCCGCCCTCGACCTCGTCACCGCGCTGCTCGGAGGGCTTGCCGTCAACGTCTACATCGTCGGGTTGAACCAGCTCACCGACGTCGACCTCGACCGGGTCAACAAGCCCTGGCTTCCCCTGCCCGCCGGCTCGCTGGCGCAACGTGACGCCCGCCTCCTCGTGGCAGGCGCGCTCGCAGCCGCCGCCGTCATCGGCGCGCTCGGCGGCCCTTGGCTGCTCGGCGCCCTCACGATCGCCGCCGTCCTCGGGACCGCCTACTCCGTGCGGCCGCTGCGGCTGAAGCGCTTCCACGCGCTGGCCGCCGGGTGCATCGTCGGTGTCCGCGGCCTCACCGTGAACCTCCTCGTCTTCGCGCACTTCGCCGCTGCGCCCGGCGGAGGGATGCCGCTGCCGGCGCCCCTCCTCGCCCTCACGCTCGTCGTCGTGGTCGTCGGCCTCGTGATCGCGTGGTTCAAGGACCTGCCCGACATGGAGGGCGACCGCCGTCACGCGATCGGCACCCTGCCGCTGCGCCTCGGTGCGCGACGCGTCGTCGCCATGGGGGTCGGCGCGCTGCTCGCGACGCACATCGCGGTGGTGGCCGCTGGACTCGTGGGGATCACCGGCCTGCACACCGGCGTGCTCGTGGCCGGCCACGCGGGGCTCGCGGCAGCGCTCGGGTGGTCCGTCCGCCGCCTCGCCCTCGGCGACCCCCGGTCCACCGCAGCGTTCTACCGGTCGATCTGGAAGCTGTTCTCCGCCGAGTACGCGGTGTTCGCCGCCGCCGCGGTGCTCGCCTGACCGGCCGCGCCGGGGCTCGCACGGTATAGTGCGGCGAGGCGGGAGGGGGGTAGGCCGATGGTGGTGGGCCGATGGTAGGGCGGGCGTTCGTCGCGGGCCTCGTGGCGCTCGCACTCGTCGTGCACACCCCGGGTCCGCTCCGAGCGTCCGGGCACTGCCCGGCCGGCGTCGTCGCGCTGACCTTCGACGACGGGCCCGGCGTGCACACCCCGGCGGTCCTCGACGCGCTCGCCGCCCGCAGCGTCCCAGCGACGTTCTTCCCCGTCGGACGGCTCGTCGATCAGCGCCCTCATGTGGTCCGGCGAGCGGCCGGGGAAGGCCACGTGATCGCCAACCACACCTACGGCCACGAGAACCTCACGCGCCTGTCCGACGCGCAGATCCGGGCCACAGTCGTGCGCACGACCCAGGCGGTCGAGCGTGCGCAGGCTCGCCCTTCGCCCATCGTCCGCCCGCCCTACGGCGCGACCAGTGCGCGCGTCGACGCGGTGCTGCGGGCGGCCGGCTACACGCCCGTGCTGTGGACGGTCGACCCGCAGGACTGGCGGGGCCCTTCGGCCGACACGATCACCTGGCGTGTCCTCGGCCACCTCAGGGCAGGGTCGGTCGTCGTCCTCCACGACGGCAGCCCCCGCGCGCCGAACACCATCGCGGCGCTGCCGCGCATCATCGACGGCGCCCACGCCCGGGGCTTCTGCTTCGGCGTGCTCGACGACGCCGGGGCGGTGCGGCTGCCCGTCGCCTCCCCTCCGCCTCCCCCTCCGCCGCGCCTGGTCGCAGCGCCGCAGCAGGTCGAGGTCGTGAGCGGCCGCGACCGGTACGCGACCAGCGTGGCGGTCAGCCGGGCGACCTGGCCGGACCGCGTCCACACCGCCGTGCTCGCCGAGGCTGAGGCCTGGGCCGACGCCGTGGCAGGGGGCGTCCTCGCCGCCACCGTCGGCGGACCGCTCCTGCTCACACGCCGCGACCGTCTCGACACGGCCGTCGCCGAGGAGCTGGGCCGGCTCGCCCCCGAGGTGGCCTACCTCGTCGGGCCGCTCGACCCCGCGGTGGAGGACGCAGTGTGGGGGCAGGGCGTCGAGGTGCGGCGCCTGCGTGGCGTCGACCGCTACGCCACCTCGGAGCTCATCGCCGCCACCGCAGCCGCTCACGGGGCCGACGCCTCCACGCTCGTCGTCACGACGGGGCGCCAGTTCCCCGACGCGCTCGCAGCCAGCGCCCTCGCGGCGGGCGAGCGTCACCCGATCCTGCTGACCCGCCCCGCGGGCGACCAGGAGCGGCTCGGCGCGGCGGTCGAGCGCCTCGGCGCGAGTCGCATCTGGGTGGTGGGAGGTCCCGCAGCCGTGCCCGACGCGGCGGTGGCCGGGCTGCAGGGTCTCGAGCGGATCGCCGGGGCCACGAGGACGGCCACCGCCGCGAGCCTCGCCGACCGGGCAGCCGCGCTCGGGTACGAGAGGAGGCCCATCCTCGTCAGCGGCTGGCGCCACCCCGACGGGGTGTCCGCAAGCGGGCTGGCCGCCCACGGGCGCAGGCCGATCCTCCTCACCGCTTCCGCCACGCTGAGCCCCGATGCCCACGCCTGGATCGACCGTCACGGAAGCCGGGCAGTGACCGTCGTGGGGGGGCCGGCCGCCGTCGGGCCCGGGGTCCTCTGCCAGCTGCGCACCGGCTACGACCGGCCCGCCTGCTGACGAACGCCCCCCTCCGGCGTGACCGCCTACAGCGGCGGCAGGCCGGCGAGGTCCCGCCCGACCATGTCGTAGATCATGTCGGCGGTCGGCGCCATGACAACGCCGGCGCGGGCGTCGCGGAACATGCGGTCGAGCGGCGAGCGCGCCGAGTAGGCCGCGCCTCCCCCGAGGCGCATTGCGCCGTCGGTGGCCGCGAGCGCGGCCTCGTTCCCCACCGCCTTGAGCTGCAGCACGTCGCGCCGGGTGGCCTCGCCGCGCTCCATCGCCGCAGCGACGAAGCGCACGAACCCCTCCGCCACGGCGACGCCCGTCGTGAGCCGGCCGAGGGAGTGGCGGACGACCGGCTGGTCCACGAGCCGCTCGTCGAGGTGCTCGAGGCGGGTCACGGTGAGGTGCTCGCCGACCGCGCGCAGCGCGCCGCGTGACAGCCCGACGGACACGCTCGCCGAGCCGAGGTGGAACCAGGGGATCGCCTCCGCGAGCAGAATCCTCTGCGCGTCCCCGGACCGGCCGATGCGCGCGGCGGCGGGCAACGAGCAGCGAAAGCGCATGGGGGCGCTTGCGTTTCCCCGCAGGCCCGAGCCGCGCCACCAGTCGAGCACCTCCACGCCCTCGTCCTCCACCCGGACGAGGAACAGGTCGCCGGCGTTCAGGTCCGTGCGTGCTGGTGTGGCTGTGGAGACGACGTAGCTCCTCGCCGGCCCGGCACTGGTCACGAACGACTTCTCCACGTCGATGTCGGCGCCGCCGTCGCGCTCGCGGGCCTGCCCCATGGCTATCCAGAAGTTGCTGCGCGTGGCGCGCTCGCTCAGCGCGAGGGTCGAGAGGTGTCGTCCGTCCGCGGCCGCCCTGAGCACGTCGTCGAAACCGCCGGTGCTCCGCAGCACCGCAAGCGCCGCCAGGTGCATGGTCAGGACCATCCCGCTCGACGCGCACTGCTCGGCGAGCGCGGTCACCACCTCGCACGCCAGGGCGGCCCCTGCGCCGAGACCACCGTGCGCTGCGGGCACGGTCAGCCCGAGCAGGCCCGTGGCGGCGAGCGCCTCGACGGTTTCCTGGGGGAACCGCGCGTGGAGGTCGACGTCGACTGCGTGCTCGGCCGCGACTGCGGCGACGTGCGCGATCGCCTCGGCGACGCGCGGGTCCGGTGCGCTCACGGGCGGCGCACCGCGAGCAGGACGTGGTCGTCGCGGATGTGCTCGGAGGAGAACGCGTGGATGCGGGCGTCGATCGCCTCGACGAGGTCTTGAGCCCCGAGGTGCTTGAGCTCGACGAGCGCCTCCTTCAGCCGCGCCGTGCCGAAGGGGTCGCGGCCCCGTCCGGCGTCGGTCACCCCGTCGGTGTAGAGCAGCACCACCTCCCCGCGATCGAGCACGAACGGCTCGCGCGTCCACTCCCCGGCGCCGCCGAGACCGAGCAGCGGCCCCCTGACCGCGAACTCCCGGACGTCGGCTCCCCGCGTCAGCAGTGGCGAGGGGTGTCCGCACGAGGTGAGGGTCCACACGTCGGCGGACTCCTGGGCGACGATCGCCATCGTCACGAACTCCTCTTCGTCGAACTCCTCGTGGAGCGACTGCTCGAGGGCGCGGATAGCCCCGCTGAGACCGGTCATGGCCAAGCCCGCCCGCAGGTACGCGCGGGTGCGCACGCTCGCCGCCGCGGCCCGGGCTCCCTTGCCCGACACGTCGCCCACGACGATGCAGCAGCCGGCCGGCAAGGAGACGAAGTCGTAGAAGTCCCCGCCGACGAACGTGCTCGCCTGGGCGGGATGGTAGATCGCGCCGATGTCGAACCGGTCGCCCGACGGCACGGCCGGCAGCAACAAGCGCTGGAACGCGGCGAGCACCTGTGTCTGCTCCGCGACGGGCAGCAGCACGAGCACGCGGCCGGCGGACGCTCCGTCACCGCCGTTCAGCGGGAAGGTGTGGTGACGCACGAGCCGGCGGTCGGCGAGCACGAGCGTCTCCTCGGTGGGCTGCCGGGGCTGCGCGAACGCCTGCAGAACCCGTTGCTCGTAACCCTGCGGGTCGGCGAACCGATGCTTGAGCTCGGCGACGAGCCCGCGGATGTCGCGCCCCACGACCTGGTCGATGTCGGCGTCGAGGAGCGCGCCGAAATCACCGATCACGTCGCGGACGACCAGCCGTCGATCGACCACGGCCGCCGCCGCGCCGAGCGCTTCCAACAGGGCCGGCGCGAGCTGCGCGATCGGCACGAGCGGGATCTCGTCGACCTCGGGCACTGCTGACCGCTCCGCCAGACCGCCACCGACCGGATCGAACGTCAACCGGACCCGTGCCCCGGCGGGCTCGCCCTGCACCTCGATCGCGCTGGCGAGGTGAGCGATCAGCCACAGGCCACGCCCCCGCTCCGCAAGCAGGTCGGGGGGTTCAGCGACGTAGGGCTCCCAGTCGAACGGCGTCCCGTAGTCGGCGATGTCGACCACGACCCGCCTGCCGGTGCGCAGGATCACCTCCCGCAGGCCGCCCCCGTGACGGTCGGCGTTGACGAGCGCCTCCTGAAAGGCGAGCAGCAGGCCGTCGATGTCGCCCGGCCACTGGTACTCGCGAAGGACCGCGTCCATGGCGGCACGGGCCTCCCCGACCGTGCACGGCAGCGCCCGCACCTCACCGGTCCCGGGGTATGCCGTCATCGACGGGCAGTATAGAAAAGCATCTCGGCCCCTCAATGGCGCGGAGGCGCGGTCGCCCGGACGTTTCCGCTTCTGTGCGAAGCGGTAGGGGGACCTGGCAGGGGAAGGAGCGGTCGGTGGTTGGCGTGGACGTGCCCCTGTGCGCACGTGAGGAGTCAGGCGGTCGCGTGGTCGACGTCACGGTGGTCATCGGGACGCGTGACCGGCGGGAGCAGGCGCTCGCCACCGTACGCCGGTTGCGGAGCCTGCCCGAGCGCCCTCCGGTGATCGTCGTGGACGACGGGTCGATCGACGGCACGGCCGACGCCGTACGGCACGCGTTCCCCGACGTCGTCGTCGTGGACCACGCGGGACCGCGGGGGGTGACCGCAGCCCGCAACGCCGGGGTCCGCCGAGCCCACACCCCGTATGTCGCGTTTGCCGACGACGACTCGTGGTGGGCACCGGGCGCGCTGCCGGTGATCAGCCGCGCGTTCGCCGCGCATCCCCGTCTCGCCGTGGTTGCGGCGCGCATCGTCGTCGGCGACGACGAACGCCTCGACCCGACCTGCGCGGTGATGAGCGCCAGCCCCCTGTCGTCCGACGGGCTGCCCGGCCCCCGGGTCCTCGGGTTCGTCGCGTGTGGCACCGCGGTCCGCCGAGAGGCCTTCCTCGCCGTTTGCGGGTTCCCGCACAGCTATGTCATCGGCGGCGAGGAGGAGCCGCTCGCCCTCGCCCTCGCCGCCGCCGGATGGGACCTGGCCTATGTCGACGAGGCTGTCGCCCACCACCATCCGGACACGGTGCCGCGGGACCGCAGCAGCCGGGACCGCAGGATGCTGCGCAACGACCTGTGGACGGCCTGGCGCCACCGGCGGGGCCTCGGTGTGCTCGCGCGCACCGGCGAGCTCTTCCGTGACGCGGACAGCCCGGCGAAGCGGCGGGGGATCCTCGACGCCGCGCGCGGCCTGCCACACGTGCTCGCGACGCGACGACCGGTCCCCGCCCACATCGAGGCGCAGCTGCGGCAGCTCACCCGCCCGGCGCAACGACATCCGCACCGGCGGTGAGGCCGGAGGACCACGCGGTCGGCGCGCACCTGCTCATTGCGCTTCGCGCCTTCACTGAAGGGGTGCAGGGCGCACCGACGGCGCTGCCGCCCTGCTCGTCCGTTACGGGCGGATCAGCCAGTGGCGGGCCGTCGGACAGGGAAAGCTCATCGCCTGGGGCCGACGGCCGTGGCTGGGGCTGAAGTTGAAAGGGCTGTTCTTCGACCCGTAGGCGAGAAGGGCCCTCTCAGGCCGCCAGCGCGTCGATGAGGCGGTGGCAGGCGTCGGCGCGCCGTCGGCACGACTCCGCGCACACGCGGCAGTGCTCGTACTGCTCCGCGTGGCGCTCGCAGTGCTCGGCGCACGTACGGCACGTCTGCTCGCAGGCGGTCAGGACCGCGCGGGTCGTGTCAGCGTCAAACCCCGTCGCTCTCGAGAGGATCCTGGCCGTCGTGAAGCAGATGTCGGCGCAGTTGAGGCACGTCGCGGCGCAGTGCGGCTCGTTCTCGGCGATGCAGGCGTCGGCACACGCGGTACAGGTGGCAGCGCCGTCGTAGAGCAGCTCGATCGTCTCGATCAGCAGCTTCTCGTCGACGGGGAGGTCGGTTGGCGAGGACCGGACGAGTTCGGCGACGGAGGTCATGAGGCACTCCTTGTCTCGCGTCGAGGGACGCGGAGATGACGGTCGTTCCATTTCGCTTCCCTCTCAGGCTGAGCCGAAACCTGAGATAGGAGGAGCGCGCCGGCGAGCCCTTCCTCGGCGTGTGTGACGACATACAGATGCCCGTTCCTCGTACCTGCATCCCGCACCGAAAGGCCCGGACGCCCCGGCCGCTTTTTCCGTCGAACCGTTTCGCGACGTGCCGGAAGTGGCATCGCATTGGTCGTGGTATTAGTCGTGCGTTGACCAGCACAGGGGAGGGACGCGATGGCGAACCTCGAGGCCTTGCTCGACGACCGACCGGACAGCCCGGCGACGAGCTACCGGATACTGCCCTCCCGGACGACCGCGGCGCTGGTCGTGGCGGTGCTCCTCGTCGCGGCAGTGGCGTGGGTGTTCACGGTGCGCGATGCGATCTCCATGTCGGGGATGATCAACGGCCTCGGGCAGGTCGGCCACCGGATGCCCAACGAGATGGGGGCCGCCGCGTTCCTCCAGATGTGGGCGGTGATGATGATCGCCATGATGGCGCCGGCCGTGATCCCCGCCGCGCTGGCCCATCGCTTGGTCCTGCGCCACCGCAACGAATCGGCCGTTTCGAGCGCGGCGTTCGTCGTCGGCTTCCTCGCGGTGTGGGCCCTCGTCGGCATTCTGTACTTCGTGCCCTTCCTCGCCTTCCGTGGCCTCACCGCGGACGCGGCTGGCGCGTGGTGGCTCCCGGTCGTGGCGGGCGTGACCCTTGTGCTGGCAGGGGGATACCAGTTCACGCGTCAGAAGGCGCACTGCCAGCAGACCTGCTGCACCCCCGTGACCACCGTGCTGCGCCACGATGCCGGCAAGGGACCGGCGAGCGCGCTCCGCACGGGCGTAGCCCACGGCATCCACTGCCTTGGCTGCTGCTGGGCCCTTATGGCGGTGCTGCTCGTCGTCGGTCTCATGAACCTCGCCTGGATGGTGGGCTTGAGCCTGCTGTTCGTCGTCGAGAAGCATGCGGCAAGGGCGTTGGTCGTCGGGCGCGTGATCGGCGCCGGGCTCATCGTCGTGGGGGTGGCGGTCATGGCGAGCCCCGCGCTGCTCCAAGCGGTGTCCGGCGCCGGCGGCTGAGCCCGCTGGACGGACGCGGCCGTTCGTCCCCTCCCTTCAGGGGCGCGGCAATGGGGCCTCCGTCCAGCGGCGGATCGACGGTGTCCGGGAAACGTCGGTCTTGACGATGGAAAGCCCGGCGTGGCAGTATCCCGCTATCTGGCCAGTGACAAGATTTAGCAGGAGGAAGGGAACGGCCGCGCGAGCGGTGGTGACGACAGTGTCGGGGGGTGGCGGACCATGGTGGGAGTGGGACGCGGGCGCGAATACCGTCGGCGAACGGCCTGGCACCACCTGCTTCTCATGGCGCCGGTCCTGCATCTACTGTTTCCCGTCAGTCTGCCGAGCGCCGTTCCTGCACTACCGGACTCCTCGTCACTTGACTCCCCCTCCATCGCTTCGTCGCCCGCGCCGGATTCCGCCGCGTCCCCCCGCTCGCTGCTGTACGTGTGGGCCGGGCACAAGGGGCGCGCGGCGGCCGTTCCGGACCGGTGGGGAGGCAACGAGTACAACCTCTCCGAGGGCAGTGACTTCCTCGCGGTGGTGGACGCTGACGGCCGTTCCGCCACCTACGGCAAGGTGCTGCGGACCGTATCGGTCGCGACCCCACCAGGAGTCGGTCATGAGGCCCACCACGTCCAGCCCTTCGTCCCGCAGGGGTGCTCGAGCCTCCTGGCCAACGGGCTGTTCACGGACTCCTGGTTCACCTTCGACCTGTCGGATCCACTGCGCCCGCGGCTCACCGGTCTCGTCACCGACGGGCAGACAGCGGGGAGCCTGCCTGCGTTCGCGGCCGTGCTGCCGAACTGCGAGGCCCTGGGATCGGAGACCGGCGGTCCGCTGCTGGGACCGCACGGCACCCTGATCCGGTTGGACGCTCGCGGCGCCGCCGTGCTGGAGGAGGCTCCCGCGAGCCGGATCCCCACCGATCTCGCCTGCACGACGCAGTGGGACCCGGTGGCGGCGCCGACCAAGCCCGGCGGCCCGTTCACCCGCAAGACCGACGCCGGCGACTGCCTACCCGCCAGTCCGCTGGGCCTGTCGGTGCGGACCGACCTCAATACGGTGGTCAGCTCCGACTACGCGGACGCGGCCCGCCTCGCGCTGCCCCTGCCCGCCACCGCCGACGCCGGCAGGTTCACCGTTCGGCACTACGACCTCGATCCTGCGTGCGCGACGGTGACGCCGCCTCCCCGCACGACCCGGTGCATCGGTGCACCGCGTGTCGTCATACTCCCCGACGGTCCTCGTGAGGAGATCAACGAGGCCCACGAGGAGAACGTCGCCGTTGAGGGCCTGGCGGCGACCCATGCCCCCGGCCACTTGAACCCGACCGGCAAGACACCGGACGGCCACCTACCCAGCCGCGGGGCCTTTGCCGCCACGAGCTGCGGCGGCGCCCTCTACTACACCCCCGACATGACGGCTCGACACCCGCGATGGCAGGAGGTCTTCGATTTCAGCGCCGCGGGGGAGGCGGCGCAGCCGAACAGCCGGGTCCCCGCAAGCTGCGTCGGCGGCGGCGGACTGCTGGTCACCCCCGACAACAGGTACGTGATCGCGTCGATCATCGGGCGCGAGGCCGGACAGACCCGTGCGCCGATCGGCAGGGCAACCGATCCACGACCCTTCCCGGGCATGATCGTCATGCTCGACGTCCACCAGCTGGTCCGCGCCGGAGCCATGTTCTCCTGCGCCATCGACCATCCCGACGAGGTGTGGAGCGGAGGCGCCGAGCCCGACTGCCCGCGCATCGCCAGTGTGCACGTCGTCGACGACCCCACCTCGGGGGGGCCGCACGACCTCGCGCTCGACTACGCCAACGGCGGCCGGCGGCTCGCCTACTTCACCTACTTCGTCAGCGAGACCGGCATCGGCGGTGACCTTCGCGCCTGCGTCCTCAGGCTCGCCGACGGGCGCCTGATCCGAGACCGGCGCTTCCCTGCCGACGTCGACGGACAGGAGGCGGGCAGCGGGTGCATCAGCTTCGACCGGGCGGACTGGCCGGGCGACCGGGGACCCGGCGCGGGTCCGGCCAAGCCGCATCACGGGATGTTCCACAACGCTCGCTGACGCGGCACGAGAGCCACCGCGGCTCACCGGCACACCGCCCGCCGAGCATGCTCGAGACGGTCAAGGGCGGCGCCTCGGGCGGCCAGTGGAGCGTCGGTGCTGCGCAGCTCTTGCCAATCGCCCCAGGCGCGTAGCACCGCCTGTCTCGGGTCTGGAGAACCGCGAGGTGCTCCTCGACACGCGGGGCGACGTCGAGGGCGGGCGGGGTGGTCAGCAGCGCACGGTGGGCTCGAGCGAACCGGCGGGCCAGGACGACGAGGTCTCGTCGACGGGGCCGGGGACGAGGCATGCTAGCCGCGCGAGCAGCTCATCGCGCTCGAGCTTTTCGACGGCGACGAGGCCGTGCCCGCCCGTCGCGCTGTGCCTCCCTCGCGGCGCGGAATCGGCGATGTGGGCCCGCCGCGCGATCGGCGGGTCGAGGGACGCCTTCACCAGCGGGGGCGCGTTGAGCGTGCTGGTCGCCGCGCTGGCGATCCGGGCCACGCCCTCGAGGGGCTAGCCCTGGTGGCGGACTTCCCCGTGAGGGTCAGCGACCTGTCGGCGTGGGAGACCGAAGGGGTGCTGGCCCGCGGCGTCGTCAGCTTGTGGACGGGGGACCCGGCGACCGCCCGCACGAACCTGTCCACGATCGTCAGCGGCCGCGGCCCGTGGCGGCCCCTGCGGCTGCGCCTGATCAGCCTCGGCTACCTGGCGGGGGCTCGCGTGGCCGACATCCCCAGACCCGCCCGAAGAAGGGCGAGGCGCACGGCAACCCCGTGCCATGGCGGTTCGCGCACAAGGCCGAACACGGCGGCGGCGTCACCGCGACGACCTACCGCGTGCCGCACAACGCCATCGCCGTCGGGGACGGGACGCTGGTTCTCGCCGCCTACGCCTCGGTTCTCCGACGGCGCCCGGTTGGAGGGTGCCTGGGGGGGCCGGGACGCGCTTTGTGAAGAAGGGCAGCTGGGCGGCCTGGTTCACCCACACCCTCGAATGAGCCCGGCGACGGGGGCGGGCTCGCTCCGCCCCGCCACCCGCCGCTTCAGGATCCGTGAGCTGGTGCAGCGATCAGCGCCGCGGCTGCCTGAAGGAGCAGACGGCGCCGCCCGATCGGGAAGCGTGGTGCACCGTTCTCAGGGGCGGCGTCCAAGTGGAGAATCAACGCCATGGCGGGCGCGCACCTCCACGAAGCGCCGGTCGCTGAGCTGCCGGCGCGGCGACGTTCGACCGGCTCTGCCGGCGAGCGGGTTGCGACGGCCGACCTGCGCGCCCGCCAGCTGCTCGCCATCCAGCGCCTCGCCGGCAACACCGCCGCCCAGCGGCTGTTGAGGGATCCCCCTGGCCACGCCCCGGGCGCGACCGGCCAGTCGCTGCCCACCACCGGTCAGCCGCTGGCCCCGGCGCCCATACCCGACCGGCCGATGACCCGAGCGGAGTTCGAGGCGACGATGACCGCTCAGTACGGGCTCACCGCCGTGCGGACCGGCACGCTCGCGTCGCAGGTGGCGCACCTCAACCACCTCAGCGGTCCCCCGACTCCGGGGGTGCCGCGTACGGGCGACCTCCTCCAGCAGCTCCTGGCCGGCGGGACCTTGAGCTGGTCGGCGTGGGACCCCGGTCCGGTGTCGGAGGTCTACAACGGGATCGTCCGGGGGTTCGAGGACTTCGCCCGCGGGATGGGGGGCATCCCTCCTGCCCAGGAGATCGTGTTCTACCAGACGAGCTACAAGACGAGTCCGTCGCCGCCGGGACTCATGCCCGACCACGCCGAAGGCGCGAGCTACGGCGCGGGCACCCTCACCGTCTACGCGACCTCGACGACCACGCCGAAACGGCTGCCGGTCGGGCGCGACGAGCCCGGCTCGCCCGCGCACCGGCCGGATCCCGGCGCGGTCGCGAGCATGGCGAACTACGTCGCCCACGAACTCGGCCACGGGCTCCAGGAGGTCGCGCTCACTCCGCCGGCTCCCGACCCGCAACTGCTGCGCGACTTCCAACGCGCCGTGGGCTGGATCGGCGGCCGGCTGTACGACGTCGGCGATCCATCGGTCCAGCAGGCCGCGGCCGCGGGCGCGCCGCCACCACCGGGTGCGAGAACCATCACGCGGCACAACTGGGACAGCGGCGGGTGGGGTGAGCAGCCCTTGAGCGACTACATGACGACGTCGGCGTTCGAGGACTTCCCCGAGGCCGTCATGGCGTTCGTGCGCACCCCGGAGGTGCTCCTCGCGCGCTCGCCTCGTCGCTACGAGTTTCTCCAGCAGCGCCGCGGCGCCCTCGCCCCTCACCTGCGTGCGGTGGCCCTGCCGGTCCAGCGCCCTCCGCGCCCGCCGGTCGGGGACTTCCCGCTGCCGGTCGGCGACAGGCGTCACGCCTGACCGCGTGCCGGCACGAGCGTTTCGTTAGCGCATGTGGACGCGACGTCAGCGCCGCTGGCCGCGGTGAGCAGGTCGACGGCGGCGACTGCCGTGGCCATCGAGTAGGTGTCCGCGACGACGCCGGTGCGGTCTTGCTGGCCCCGGGTCTCAGCGTCCGACCCGTCGACCCGGTCGATCTCGTGTCGTACGGGATCAGTATGGGATCAGGCGTCGGCGGGCAGAAGGCGGAAGGCGTTACCGCTCCGCAGCGGCGAGACCGCGCGGAAGTGCCGCTCGTCTGTGCACAGGAGGTCCACGGTGCGGTACTTACTGGCGAGCGCGACCACGGACGCGTCGGCGAGGCCGATGCCGAGGTCGCTGTAGCGCCTGACCAGTGCCGTTGCCTCGCTGAGGTCGTCGTCGCCGAACGCGACCAGCGTGTACACCCCGCGTCCACGTCGTCCAGCAGGTCGCACTCGGCGCCCACACCCAGCCGGCGTTGCACGAGGTAGTCCAGCCCGGCGAGGACGAACGGCGACAGGACGAAGGGTCCGGGGTCGGCCTCGACGACGGCGCGTGCTGCGTCGTGGTTGGCGTCGTCGGGGTCCAGGAAGGCGTACAGCCCGCCCGTGTCGACCACGATCACCGGCCGAAGCCGTCCTCCAGCAGCTCGTCGACGCGCTGCGAGGTGTTGGTGTGGCGGCTGCGCCCGAGCGGGCGCGGACGACGGTCAGACGATGTCTCGGCACGGAGCAGACGACGGATCGCCTCGCGGATCAGGTACGAGCGCGTCGAGCCCGCCGCGCCGCTGTTTGCCGCAGCAGCGCATCGTCGGCCTCGTCGAGGTGGATCGTCGTCTTCCGCAGCGCCCACGACCATACCTTTACGTATGGCAACCTGCGGGTTGACAACACCCACGCCGCTGGCCTAGCTTGTACTCAACCCATCAGTTGAGGAGGAGCGGATGGACGAGCCGTTGTCCAAGGTGTTCACCGCACTGGCCGACCCGACGCGTCGGGACATCGTTGCGCGGCTGGCCGCCACCGACGCGACCGTCGGGGAGCTCGCCGAGCCGTATGCCGTCAGCGTGCAGGCGGTCTCCAAGCACCTGAAGGTGCTCGAGAACGCGGGGCTGGTCAGCAAGTCAAAGGTCGCCCAACGCCGTGTGGTACGCCTCGAGGCGGAGGTGCTCGACCTGATGACCGCATGGATCGAGCGCTACCGCAAGCGCGCCGAGCAGCGTTACCAGCGCCTGGACGCGGTCCTGGCGAGGATGACCGAGGAGCAGAAGGGACAGGCATCATGACGACGACCACACAGGCCGCGATCGAGGCGGACGAGCGGCTGCCGATCATCCGGATCACCCGCGACTTCGCGGCGACTCCCGCGCAGCTGCTCGCGGCGCACACCGACCCCGAGCTGTTCGCCCAGTGGATCGGGCCGGACGGCATGGAGACCGAGACCCCCATCTGGGACGCGCGCGACGGCGGCGAGTGGCGGTTCGTGCAGCGGCGCGACGGGGAGGAGTACGCCTTCCGCGGTTGCTTCCACCAGGTCAGCGAGCACCGGATCGTGCAGACGTTCACGTACGAGGGGGACCCGGACGGCGTGGCACTGGAGACGCTGACGTTCGAGGACCTCGGCGACGGCCGTACCAGGCTTCATGCGCAGTCGCTGGTCGATTCCTTCGAGGGCAGGGACGCGTGGCTGCGCTCGGGCATGGAGGTCGGGGTCGACGAGGGGTACGCCAAGCTCGATCGGATGCTGTCCCATGGCGCTGTCTGACCTCGGCGCGGCTGAGCGGCATCGCCGGATCGCGGGCGATTGCACCGACCTGGTGCGGGGGGTGGCTCACTGGGACGCCCCCGCACCGGTGGCCGGCTGGGCCGCGCGAGACGTCGTCGAGCACCTCGTGACCTGGCTCCCGGGGTTCCTCTCGGCAGGCGGTGTCGCGCTGCTCACTGGCTCGGCGGTCGCCGACGGCCCGGTAGCGGCGTGGAGCGTTCACACCGAGGCGGTGCAGGCCGCGGATGCCGATCCCCAGACCCGGCTGATCGGTTTCATCGGACGCGACCCCTCCTGGCGGCCTGGCACCACATGAGGTGCAGCCTGACGCTGAGCTCCGGTTCCGGTAAGCAGCCAGCACTTGGGTCCGCACGGGCCGTTCGAAACGATCACCCGTTCCTCGACGGCCCCCAGCCAGCCCGGCGCGACGGGAGCGGCTGTCGATCAGCGGGGGCACCCTCGCGGTCGGATTCTGCAAGAATGTCGATCGGTCCGGCCGGGTTTCGTGGGGAGGGTGGAGGGCCCAGCATGAGGCGGCCCGCACACCACAGGAGCAGCCACCATGACGCAGTTTCTGTTGTCCGTGTACTACCCGGAAGGCGCCACCCAGCCCCCGCCGGCAGAGCTCGAGCAGATCATCCGCGACACCGAGGTGTTTCACGAGGAGGCGAAGGCCGCCGGCGTGTGGGTGTTCGGAGGCGGGCTCCACGACGCGAGCAGCGCGACGGTCGTGAACGTGCGCGGCGGACAGGTGCTCACCACGGACGGGCCGTTTGCGGAGACGAAGGAGCAGCTGGGCGGGTTCAGCGTCCTCGACCTGCCCGATCTCGACGCCGCGCTCGCGTGGGCGGAGAAGGCGTCGCGGGCGACGACCTGCCCGATCGAGGTGCGGCCCTTCCAGAACGGCGCGGGGACATAGCGCACGAGAATTTCCCTGGCCAGTGTCGATTCCGGTCGGGGGCTTCGTAGGGATGGTGAGGAGCGGGACGGCCGCTCCCGCGAACCAAGGAGCCAGCCATGAAGCAGTACCTGCTGTCGGTGCACTACGTCGACGGACAGCCGGATCCGGACCCCGAGACCATCCAGCAGATGTACAAGGACGTCGACGCGCTGAACACCGAGATGCAGGAGCGCGGCGTCTGGGTGTTCGCCGGTGGCCTGCAGGAACCCGACATCGCCACGATCGTGCGGGCCGAGAGCGGCGAGATCGTCACCACGGACGGGCCCTTCGCGGAGGCCAAGGAACACCTCGGCGGCTTCTGGGTCATTCAGGTGCCTGACTTCGACACCGCCCTCCAATGGGCGGGGAAGGCCACCCTTGCCTGTCAGGGCCCGGTGGAGGTGCGCCCGTTCCAGGAGGAACCCGAAGGGTGAGCGAGAGCCGCGGCCTTGTGCCGCGACCACCAGCGATCGACGACGCGGCCATCGCGCGGGTCTTCCGCGAGGAGTTCGGGCAAGCCGTGGCCACGCTGGTCCGCGTCTTCGGCGACATCGACATCGCCGAGGACGCGGTCCAGGAGGCATTCGTCGTCGCGACTCGGCGCTGGCAGGAGGGCGGCCTGCCACCAAACCCCGGAGGGTGGATAACCACCACCGCGCGTCGCAAGGCCATCGACCGGCTGCGGCGGGAGTCGCGGCGCAGCGAATGGCACGCCCGCGCCGCTGTGCTGGCGACACCTGAGGAGCTGGCGGGCGAGGAGGAAGATGTGGTGCGCGACGACCGGCTGCGGCTCATGTTCACGTGCTGTCACCCCGCCCTCGCCACCCATGCCCAGATCGCGCTCACGCTGCGGCTCATCGGTGGGCTCAAGACCGGAGAGATCGCCCGCGCGTTCCTTGTGTCCGAGGCGACGTTGTCGCAACGGCTGGTGCGAGCGAAGCGCAAGATCAGGGACGCGAAGATCCCCTACCGCGTGCCCGGCGACGCCGCGCTCCCCGACCGACTCCGCGGTGTGCTCGCCGTTGTCTACCTGATCTTCAACGAGGGCTACGTCGCCACCGCTGGCGAGGCGCTCGACCGCGAACACCTCGTCACGGAGGCGATCCGCCTCGCCCGACTGCTCGCCACCCTCATGCCCGACGAGCCGGAGGTCGGCGGGCTGCTCGCGCTCATGCTCCTGACCGCCGCCCGCCGCCGGGCAAGGACCGACACAGACGGTGCGCTCATCCTTCTCGCCGACCAGGACCGGTCACGCTGGGATCCTACGTTCATCGCCGAGGGGCAGGCGCTGGTGCGGGCCTGCCTGCGGCGCAACCGCCCCGGTCCCTACCAGCTGCAAGCAGCGATCGCCGCGGTCCACAGCGATACGCAGACGGCGGCGGACACCGACTGGCGCCAGATCCTCGCGCTGTACGACCAGCTCGTTGCCCTCACCCCCACGCCCGTCGTCGCCTTGAACCGCGCTGTCGCCCTGGCCGAGGTCGCCGGCGCCGAGGCGGCGCTGACCGTCGTCGATGCGCTCGATTTCGACAACTACCACCCCCTGCATGCCACTCGCGCCGACCTGTTGCGCCGCCTCGGCCGCATCGAGGAGGCCGCCGCGACTACGCGCGCGCCGCCGAGTTGACCGAGAACGTCGCGGAGCGGCGCTTTCTGCTGGAGCGTCACCGAGCCCTGCTCCACGGCACGTGACGCGGCCGGTCGAGGGCGCCGTCGGGTCGCAGGGCGCCGAGCGTCAGGGCTTCGTGCCTCCTGCTGCCTCGGCGCGCCGGCGGTCCTGGCCGATGGCGGCGCAGAGGAGCAGAAGCCCCGCGGCGACAGCCGCGGTCGGGGGCGGCCCCGTCACCGGCAGCGAGGAGGTGGCCGCTTCGGCGGGCGGCGGCGGTGTGGTCTGACGCGAAGATTCCCTAGCCGGCGGCGACCTTCAAGGGGTTGAGGGTGACGTGGTAGCCCATGGTGCGCAGTTGGTCGAGGACGCGGCGTTTGGCTCTGTCGGGGTGCAGCCGGGTGTAGAAGTCGGGTCCTGGGTCGTCGTAGACGGCTTCGGTGGCGGCCATGTTCCAGATCGCGGTGAGCATGGCGTGCTCGACGGCGACCAGTGCCTTCATCGGCCCCCGGCGTGAGGCGATGCGGCGGTACTTGGCTGCCAGGTTAGGTGTCCTTGGTTCGAGCCGCCGACATCGCCGCGGTACCCAGGGCGCCCTTGACGTAGGGGTTGCCGGGTCGGGTCTTGGTCGACCTGACCCGTCCGGCAGACTCGTTGCTGCCCGGACACGTGCCAGCCCAGGAGGCCAGGTGACCGACGGTCGGGAACCGGCTCATGTCTGCGCCGGTCTCGGCGCAGACGACGTCAGCGACGCCGATGCTGATGCCCGGGATCGTGCAGATCAGCACCCGGAACGCGCGAAAGGGCTCGATCACCTCCTCGATGCGGCCCGTCACCTCGGTGATGGTCTGGGTGTGACGGTCGATCAAGTCCAGATGAACCCGAGCGAGGAACGCGTGATGGTCGCTGAACCGTCCCGTCAGCGCTTCTGTGAGACCACGTCGTGACCGTCTCCTGGGTCCCCCGCCGGCCCTTACCGGCAACTCTGACGCACACCTTCGCGTCCCGCTTGGACACGTCCAGTCCAGCGCAGCGGACATGAACGACTTCCATGACGAGCACCTCCCTTCACGACAATCGAAGTCCGACGCGGGGAGGGCAGGGAGAAACAGAAGTCTGACGCTCGTGCTTGAAAGGCAACAATCCACGGCTCCGTGGAAGCCCTCCACACCATGCTGACCTACAGGCTCACAGGCACTACAGAGAATTTCGGTGTCCGACCGCGACGAACAGCGACATTCTCACCCCGCGCAGCCGGCGCTGACCAGACCACGCCCCCAGCCGCGCCTGCCAGCGAATCTTCGCGCACCCGGTGCGCCTTCGCCCGAAGGCGCTGGACTGCTGACCTGCGGTTTTACCGGTTCGCGGTCTCAGCGCCTGACACGCCGGCCCGGTCGATCTCGTGCCGTATGGGATCAGTATGGGATCAAGCTCGCCCAGGCGCCGCTGCCCCGGACGTTGGGGTCATGCGTCGGAGGGGAGGAGTCGGAAGGCGCTGCCGCCCCGTAGGGGCGAGACCGCGCGGAAGTGCCGCTCGTCGGTGCACAGCAGGTCGATGGTGCGGTACTTGCTGGCGAGCACGACCACGGACGCGTCGGTCAGGCCAATGCCGAGGTCGCGGTAGCCCCTGACCAACGCAACGGCCTCGCTGAGGTCATCGTCACCGAACGCGACCAGCGTGTACACCCCGGCGTCCACGTCGTCGAGCAGGTCGCACTCGGCGCCCACACCCAGCCGGCGTTGCACGAGGTAGTCCAGCTCGGCGAGGACGAAGGGCGATAGGACGAAGGGTCCGGAGTCGGCGTCGATAACGGCGCGCGCTGCTTCGTGGTTGGCGTCGTCGCGGTCCAGGAAGGCGTACAGCCCGCCCGTGTCGACCACGATCACCGGCCGAAGCCGTCCTCCAGCAACTCGTCAACCCGCTGAGACGTGTCGCTGTGGCCACTGCGCCCGAGCGGGCGCGGACGACGGTCGGCGGCCGTTTCGGCGCGCAGCAGGCGACGGATCGCTTCGCGGATCAGCTCCGAACGGGTCGAGCCGCGTCGTGCAGCCGCCTGCCGCAGCAGCGCATCGTCGGCGGCATCGAGGTAGATCGTCGTCTTCCGCATCGTCCCGCGAGCCTACCATACGTATGGCACCCGCTCGACAACGATCCCGTGGCGTTGGGACTTCTCACGGCGCGTGCGCGTATGACTGTTGCGCCGACACGTCCGGCGGTGCCCTTCAGTCCAGTCAAAGCGGGGCTTCGTACCTCCGGTCGAATGGAGGCCCGTGGCGCTACGCGTGGCCCTTGAGGTCACCGAGGAGTTCGGCGAGCCGCGCAACGCAGTTGTGTTCGGTTAGTTAGAGGCAGTCGCTGGAATCGCAAGGTGTGGCCGTGGCCGCTGCGCCATGGGCCGTGGTGTTCCAGTTCACGTGGGGCTTCACGGTCGACGTCGGCAAGGACGGCGACGGTCGGCGGATCCAGCAGAAGCGCACGGGATTCGCCACCAAGGTCGACGCCGAACGCGCGCTCCACGAGGTGAGGGCCTCCCTGCACCGCGGCACGTTCGTCCCTCGTAGCACCCTCACCCTGGCCGAGTACCTGCGCGAGGAATGGCTGCCCGCCACCAAGCCGCCGCTGGTGAAGTACGAGACGTGGGACGACCGCCGGCGCACCCTCGAGGTCTACGTCCTGCCCCGCATCGGCGGCGTCCGCCTGCAGGAGCTCAACGCCGCCCACCTCAACCGCCTCTATGCCGAGCTGCTGGCGTCCGGACGCGTCCAGTCCACGGGGGGCCTGTCGGTCGGTTCGGTGCGCCGCATCCACGCGATGCTCAGCAAGGCGCTGCGCGACGCCATCCGATGGGGCCGGGTCGCCCGCAGCGCCGCCGAGCTGGCCGACCCGCCGTCGATGAAGGTCGTGCAGGCGGCACGCCGGCGCAGCATGCGCACCTGGTCCGGCGAGGAGTTGCGCCGCTTCCTCGCGGCCACCGAAAGCCATCCGCTCCACCCGCTGTGGTTCTTCGGCTCCAGCACCGGCGCCCGACGCTCCGAGCTGCTCGGCCAGCATGTGCCCGACCTCAACCTGGTCGCCGCCACCGTGACCGTCCGCCACACCGTCACTCCGGGCGAGGACGGGTACCAGCACACCGACGACCAGAAGAGCCAGGGCTCAGCCCGCACCGTCCATCTGGACCGGCGCACTATCGAGGTCCTGCGCGCCCACCTCGACGCCCAGGACCAGATCCGCCAGCAGGTGGGGCCGCTCTGGAACCCCGCCGCGCTGCTGTTCCCCCGCCCGGAGGGCGGCTGGTGGAACCCGCCAGCCATCTCCGAGGCCTTCAAACGCGCGGTCAAGGCTGCGGATGTCCCGCGAATTCGACTGCATGACGTCCGCCACACGCATGCTTCCCTGCTCCTGGCCGCCGGCGTCAACCCCAAGGTCGTGTCTGAGCGACTCGGCCACTCATCGGTGGCATTCACGCTCGACTGCTACGCCCATGTCATGCCCGGCATGCAGGCCGACGCCGCGGAGCTGTTCATGGGCCGGCGAGCACGACGACGAGCACCCCGACGAGAGCACCGACGACCCGGAAGAGGCCCCGGAGGACGAACGATGAACGTCATCTGTCACCGCGCTGTGACCGCGTACCGCAAAGCGCGCCGCCGGTTTCCCGGAACAGCGCGCTGACGCGAAGATTCCCTCTAGCCCGCGGCGGCCTCCAGGGGGTTGAGGGTGACGTGGTAGCCCATGGTGCGCAGTTGGTCGAGGGCGCGGCGTTTGGCTCGGTCGGGGTGCAGCCGGGTGTAGAAGTCGGGTCCTGGGTCGTCATAGAGGGCGCCGGTGGCGGCCATGTTCCAGATCGCGGTGAGCATGGCGTGCTCGACGGCGACCAGTGCCTTCATCGGCCCCCGGCGTGAGGCGATGCGGCGGTACTTGGCTGCCAGGTAGGTGTCCTTGGTTCGAGCCGCCGACATTGCCGCGGTACCCAGGGCGCCCTTGAGGTAGGGGTTGCCGGGTCGGGTCTTGGTCGACTTGACCCGTCCGGCGGACTCGTTGCTGCCCGGACACGTCCCGGCCCAGGAGGCCAGGTGACCGGCGGTGGGGAACCGGCTCATGTCTGCGCCGGTCTCGGCGCAGACGACGTCAGCGACGCCGGTGCTGATGCCCGGGATCGTGCAGATCAGCTCCCGGAACGCGCGAAAGGGCTCGATCACCTGCTCGATGCGGCCCGTCACCTCGGTGATGGCCTGGGTGTGACGGTCGATCAAGTCCAGGTGAACCCGAGCGAGGAACGCGTGATGGTCGCTGAACCGTCCCCTCAGCGCTTCTGTGAGGGCGGGGATCTTCGAACGCAGTCGGCGCTTGGCCATGTCGGCCAACACGGCCGGGTCTCGCTGACCGTCGATGAGCGCTTCAAGCATCGCCCGGCCCGAGACACCAGTGATGTCCGAGGCAACCGAGGACAGCTTGATCCCGGCGTCCTCCAACAGCTTCTCCAACCGCTGGATCTCGCGGCCGCGTTCGCGGGTGATCGCGGTCCTGGTGCGAGTCAGGTCGCGCAGGTGGCGGACCGGCTCCGGCGGCACGAACGACCCGCGCACCAACCCATGCGCGCCCAGCTGCGCCAGTCACGCGGCGTCGGAGACGTCGGTCTTGCGGCCGGGCAGGTTCTTCACATGACGGGCGTTGACCAGCACCACCTCGAACCCGGCGTCCTCGAGCAGGTAGTAGAACGGCTTCCAGTAGTCCCCGGTCGCCTCCATCACCGCCAACGTGACCCGCTCGGCGATCAGGTGCTCACGCAGCGCCAGGACCTGATTCGTGGTCGCACCCCACGTCGTGACCGTCTCCTGGGTTGCCCGCCGGCCCTTGCCGGCGACTCTGACGCACACCTTCGCGTCCCGCTTGGACACGTCGAGTCCAGCGCAGCGAGCATGAACGACTTCCATGACGAGCACCTCCCTTTCACCAAGGCCGATGTCCGACGCGGGGAGGGCAGGGAGAAACAGAAGTCTGACGCTCGTGCTCGAAAGGCAACAATCCACGGTTCCCGTGGAAGCCCTCCACACCATGCTGACCTACAGGCTCACAGGCACTACAGAGGATTCCGGTGTCCGACCGCGACGAACAGCGACATTCTCACCCCGCGCAGCCGCGCTGACCAGACCACGCACCCAGCCGCGCCCCGCGGCGAATCTTCGCGCACCCCGGTGCGCCTTCCCCCGAAGGCGCTGGACTGCTGACCTGCGGTTTCTTCGGTGGCGGGTCTCGGCGCCGCCCCCGCCAACCCGGTCGATCTCGTGCCGTATGGGATCAGTATGGGATCAGCGACCGCCTCAACGGTCTTGCTCCCACGGCCCATCCACGGGCCAGCGTCGGGTCATTCGCCCGGGGCCGGGAACGGGAGGTGTAGCGCCACGAAGGTGTGGTCGTTAACCTCAGTCCCGCGATACCCTCCCCATCACACCCTGCCTGCACATGCCGACCCCCATCTTCCATATAACCCACCGGAACAATCTGCCCGGCATCCTCGCTCGGGGTGGGATCTGCTGCGACCGCGACTGCCAGGAGGACAACCTGACCGCAGTGTGCATCGGCTACAGCGATATCAAGCAACGGCGGTTCTTCCGGGCGGTGCGCGTGCGAGGTGAGGCCCGAGGTGTGGTCGCCGACTACGTCCCCTTCTACTTCGGCCCCCGCTCTCCGATGCTGTTCACGATCAGCAACGGGAACGTGGAGGGGTACCCGGAGGGCCAGGGTCCCGTCGCACACCTTGTGGTCTCGGCGGACGCGATCGCCAACGCCGGCCTTCCCTTCGTCTACACGGATCGCAACGCAGCGCTCGCCTATGCGCAGTTCACGGATGTGCTCGATGACCTTGGCGAGCATGTGGACTTGGCCTTGATGAAGGCTCGGTACTGGAACAATACGCAGGAGCAGCCTGATCGTATGGAGCGGCGCATGGCCGAGTTCCTCGTTCACGACTTCGTCCCGTGGGAGTATGTGAGGGCCATCGGCGTGATGTCACAGGCGGAGGCGAAACTCGTCAACGAGATCCTCGAAGTCCATCAGGGGCATCGCCCTACCGTGTCCGTCCGTCGTGAGTGGTATTACTGAGGTGAAGAGGGAAACCGCGATGATCGAGTTCACGCAGGGCAACCTTCTCGAGGCGGATGCTGAGGCCCTGATCAACACGGTGAACACAGTTGGGGTGATGGGCAAGGGCATCGCGCTGCAGTTCAAGCAGGCCTTCCCGAACAACTTCAAGGAGTACGAACGGGCGTGTCGTGCAGGGGAGGTACAGCTCGGTCGCATGTTCGTCTGGCACAGTGACCGACTCGGCAAACCCCGCCTGATCATCAACTTTCCGACGAAGCGGCATTGGCGAGCGACATCTAAGCTCCGCGACATTGAAGCGGGCCTGCAGGACCTACGGGCTGTCCTGGAGGCCGAGAGCGTCAAGTCGGTGGCCCTGCCCCCGCTGGGCTGTGGCCACGGCGGACTTGAGTGGAGGGATGTGCGTCCCCTCATCCTTGAGGCCCTGGGTGATCTGCATGGTCTCGATGTCTACGTGTACGAGCCTGCTGGCACGCCGGCCGCTGACATGATGCCGGTGGCAACATCGCGACCAACCCTGACACCCAATCGAGCCGCCCTGCTCCTGGTTTTTCGTCGCTATCTCGCTGGGACTTGGGGCAAGACGGTTGGTCGTCTTGAGGCGCAGAAGTTGGCGTACTTCCTTCAACATGCCGGTCAGCCCCTGAAGCTGAACTTCATCAAGCACCGGTACGGCCCATACGCCGAAGCGCTCAACCATGTTCTGCAGCGAATGGAGGGCCACTACTTGCGTGGCTACGGAGACCGGAGCGCCGGTACGCCATCGCGGATGACGATCGCGCCGGAGGCCGACGAACCCATCGACGCAGCAGTACGGGACGACGAGGAGGCACAACGGCGCGTTGCAAAAGTGTCGCGTCTCGTCGATGGCTACGACAGTCCCTATGGACTT
The DNA here is from genome assembly GCA_035540635.1 of Egibacteraceae bacterium. Taxonomy (NCBI): domain Bacteria; kingdom Bacillati; phylum Actinomycetota; class Nitriliruptoria; order Egibacterales; family Egibacteraceae; species Egibacteraceae bacterium. The sequence goes on from DATLGH010000029.1 coordinate 24,916, forward strand.
GAGCTCCTTGCCACCGTTCACTGGGTCACTGAGCACTACCCAGACGCGCGCACGAGTCCCGCCGTAGTCATCGAGCATGTGGGGGCGTGGAATCACCGCAAGAGGCAACGCTACGCGTCGTCCCACGTCGAGTCGGCGTGGAATGACCTCGCACGTCAAGGCTGGATCCGACACGCTGAAGACGGTCCGTAGCAGGGGGGGGCACAGGGAGGTCCGCTCCCGTACTCACCTGAGCACGCGGGTAGTGCCTGGTCGTCCGTGCCTCAGCTCAGGACTATGCGGCATTGATGCTGCCGTGATGCTGGCTCCGTCGGCCTATGCGGCATTGATGCTGCGGTGATGCTGCGGTGATGCTGGAGGCTATGCGACAGCCTCAGGTCTATGCCGGCCCTATGCCAAAGAGTGACTCCTCCCGACGCACACCCCGCTTCGCCCTTGAGGCCTGACCTGCAGTGCGCCGACCGAGGCGCGAGGAGAGCCGACCCAGTTCGCTCGAAGGGAACCCCTGTCGGCCAACGATGTCGACTTGGCCGGGCTTCTGCCAGCTGTGAGCGTCCCGGACGGAGGGGCCAGTGCTCGGGCGAACGGGTCGCACGGCAGCCATCCGGTCGGCTCGCTGGCACCTGCAATGCCGCCCGGCCGGGGGTGCCGCAACCCGCATGGACTCGTAGTGCATTGATGCGTCGTCATGCTGCGCCTCGATGCTGGGCCCAGGCGGCTTTCCACAAGCCGTGAGCCTCCGGGCTGGCGCAGCGGAGAGCACCCAGGATCCTGGCGCCCGACCTCACCGGGAGGCTGACGGTGTGTTTGACCGACCTGGCATCGGCGTCGAGGATCTGGCGTGGATCACCGCGACCAGTTCGTCCACCACGTCCAGCTGGCAGACTCCCTCGGTGATCCCGGGGACTGGTCGCGCTTGCGGCAAGACCTGCTGCGGGCGCTGACCGCCGCCTTCGGCCTCGACGCCGGCACGGGCTTCGCCCTCACGCAGCAGCAAACCGGCGCCCTCCATCTCCTCGATGAGATCCACCTTCAGCACGACCCGGCAATCCACTGGCCGACATTCCTCGAAACGCTGTGGCGCCGACGTCACGACATCCGGGTTGACCTCCCGTGACCTGGCCCGGCGAGACGATCTGGCCCCAGGAGCGAAGGAGCTCGTCACACTCGGCGGCCAGCGAGAGCAACTCCCTCATGACCCACACGAGGAGCGAGGGGGCTGCGATGAGGCTGAAGGATCTGCCACCCACCCTTTCTGTCGAGCAGGCCGGCGCGATGCTCGGCATCCCCAGGGCGACCGCCTACCGTGCGGCGGCCAGGGGCCAGCTGCCGACGTTCAGGATTGAGCGGCGGTTGCTCGTGCCCACGGCGCGGCTGCTGGACCTGCTGGGGCTCGCCGCCGACGACGTGAACGACTACGATGCGCGGGCCGAGCCGTGAGCGGCACGGTCTACAAGCGCTGCACGAAGTGCGGCAACCGCGTCAAGGAGCGCACCTGCGGCAAGTGCGGGCTCGTCGGCAGGTTCAGCCGGGCGTTCCGCGCCTACGTGGGCAAGGACGCCGAGGAGCGGTGGGTCCGCCAGCTGCGCAGCGGCTTCCCGACGAGGAAGGACGCCGAGCGGGCCCTGCGCGAGCTGCTCAACTCCGTCGAGGACGGCGGGTTCGTCGCCACGTCGACGATGAGTCTCGCGGCGTTCCTGCGCGACGAGTGGCTGCCGGTTATCGCGCCGCCACGGGTGAAGTACGAGACGTGGAGTGACCGCAAGCGCAACCTCGAAGACCACGTCATCTCCCGCCTCGGCGGTGTCGCGCTCGGCGACCTGAACGCAGCCCACTTCAACCGCCTCTACGCCGACCTGTTGCGCGACGGTCGTGTCCATCAACCCGGCGGGCTGTCCCCGACTTCGGTCCGGCGCATCCACGCGATGATCCGCAAGGCGCTGAACGACGCGGTCCGCTGGGGGCTGCTCACCCGCAACGTCGCGCTGCCGCCGACCCGCCGCCCATGAGGGTCGTGAAGGCCTCCCGCCGGCGGGGCATGCAGACGTGGAGCCCCTCAGAGCTGCGCGACTTCCTGGACAGCACCTGCGAGCACGAGCGGCACACCCTGTGGTGCGTGCTCGCCGCCACCGGGATGCGCCGCTCGGAGATCCTCGGCCTGCGCTGGAGCGAGGTCGACCTCGCGGCCGCCACCCTGACGGTCCGCCAGACGATCGTGGCCACCGCGGACGGCTTCCAGCCCCAGGACGAGCAGAAGTCGGAAGGCTCCGCGCGGACCATCCACCTCGACCGCCGCACCGTCGCCCAGCTGCGCGCGCACCGGGCCGCGCAGAACGAGGGTAAGCTCGCGCTCGGGTCCGCATGGCAGGATAACAACCTCGTGTTCCCGTGCGCCGACGGGACCTGATGGAACCCGCCGGCCATCTCCCTGGCCTTCCGCCGTGCCGTCAAGCGCGCCGGCGTGCGGCCCATCCGGCTGCAGGACGTCCGGCACACCCACGCCTCGCTGCTGCTGGCCGCAGGCATCAACCCGAAGGTGGTCTCCGAGCGCCTAGGACACAGCTCGGTCGCCTTCACGCTGACACCTACGCGCACGTCATGCCCGGCATGCAGCCCGAGGCCGCCGAGCGGTTCATGGAGCTCGTCCACGGTCCGCCCGACAACGATGCGGGCAGCCAGGAGGCGACGCCCTGACGCCGCCTGAAGCACTCGCCTCGGGACCGGGAGGCTCCGGAAGGTCGCTCCCTACGGGGGCGTCAGCAGGCTCATGCGCGTCCAGGGCCACGAGTACCCTGACGTCGTTTTCCATCTTGCAGTTGTTCCTCACGAGCACGGGGTAGCCGTGCTGCCGCAGGGCGTAGAGCAGTTCATGGTCCTCGACGTCGCCCAGGCCGGGGCCGATCGAGCGCACCCAGGCGAGCTCGACCTCGGGTAACCAGGGCCTCACACAGTCGAGGATCGGTTCGGGGAAGTTGTGGTCGAGCGCGACAGGCCGGGGCATTCACGCGGCGAGCGAGCGCTCGAGCTCGACGGCCTCCGCGAGCGCTTCGGGTTCCTCGTGCGGGTACAGCACAGCGATCTGTGCGACGGATAACCCCCGCACGGCCAGGCCAGCGACCGTCCGGGTGGTCAGACGCGACCCGACAAGGTGAGGCTCGCCGGCAACCTTGCCCGGCACGATTCGCAACCGCGGCCGGGGCACCCGCAAGTCCACCCCGCGGTCAAACGGCGCGAACAGGTCGAGTTGGTCATGCTCCAGCACGACCTGGCCGCCAAGCGTGCTGAGCGGCCGCTCGCCCAGGAAGACCGTCCCGTCCCTGCCGACGAGGATCGTCGGGACCTCCCGCCCGCGCTCGTCGATGCTCCAGAGGCGCTCGCCCACGGTGTCCATAACCTCCCGGACCTCGCTCATGGTCGTGGCTGCGACGCCGAGGTCGTCCTTTGGCAGCCGCAGCCACCGCACCAGGCGCAGAGTCAGCAGGTCCCGGTAGGACCACAGCTTTTCCCGGTGCGGGGAGATCGACGGGACGATCAGGTCGGTCCGCGCCCAGTAGTACAGCGTGCTGCGCGGCACCCCGGCGAGCGCAGCAGCGCGTTCGGCCTCGTAATGGCCGAGGTCAAGCTGGCTCACGGTGGCGGCGGAGGTCATGGCACGAGTCTACGGCCGGTGTGTGATCGAGGGCGCAGCTTGTCCGCAGGGTCCGACCCGACCCCCGGCCCGTTTCGTACGCCGGCACGGGGGTCGCGGTCCGGGAGCTGGTCACCGACGCCGGTCCCGCCGATTACGTGCTGTTCGTCAACCGCCAGGCGGTGGGGGTGATCGAGGCGAAGAAGCAGGGGACGACGCTGTCCGGCCGGTGTGGAGTGGCAGACCGTCAAGTACCAGGCCAACGTCCCCGAGGCGCTGCCGGGGTACTTGATCGACGGCCGCCTGCCGTTCGGCTACGAGTCGACGGGCAGCGAGACATGGTTCACCTGCCGCAACATCGGCATGGGTGAGATCGCCTTCCGCTCCGGTTTCTCCGCCCTCGCGGGTGCCGCGTGTGGTCTGATCTTCAAGCAAGGCTGCGCGCTCGCTGCCGGTGGTCTGAAGCCGGCCGGTGGCGGCGGGGGCCGGGGGGCCCTTGGTGAAGCTGTGGCAGACGCAGGCGGCTGCGCTCGTCGGCAGGGGGCATCTCCCGCGCTGTTCTTCGCGAACGCCATCCTCAAGCGGGGGCTCACCGAGGTGCTGTTCCGACTCGATGACTGCTACCCGCTCATTGACGTCACATGGGAGCCGGTCGGCGAGACCCGGGGGAAGGGGGTGAACCCCCGCCGGTTCGCCGTCGGGCCCCATGCGGCGGCCTTCACCGCACCGCCGATGGGTTGCGCTCTGGGTTGGAGGCCGAGGTCCGGGGACCCGAGGGCGAAGGTGCTGCGCGGATCGCGGAGGAACCGACGTCGCTCGCGCTCCAGGTCCGACCGGTGGGTGCCCGAGCCGGTGACCGACCGGTCGTCCTGCGCCGCAACCCCCGGCGCTGCGGCGTCGCACCCGCGTCGTCACCGTGCGCGGTCCGGGCGTGGACTGGGAGATCCGCACCAAGGCCGGCACCACCTCCGTCGCCGATGCGCAAGACGGGGCTGTGCGCTGGTGCAGGGGGCCCGGGGGTGAGCGGCTGCGCGTCGGGATGCAGCCCGACGAGGTCGCGCTGGTCCTGCTGCTCGTCCACGCTCGGGTGCCCGAGACCACGAGCGCCTGGAGCTTCCTCCGCTACGTCTAGCCCGCGTCACCGCGGGCCGTGCCGGCAGGCTGCGGTGCGCGCGGAGCAGTTCATGGGCAGAATCTTTCACGGCGAGCACGACGACGAGCCCCCGACGGCAGCACCACCACCCGGACGACACCCTGGAGGACGAACGATGAACGTCATGTGTGACCGCGCTGTGCCCGCGTACCGCAAGACGCGCCGCCCCGGTCTTCAGAACAGCGCGCCCCTGTCTGTCAGGCTGAGGTGACCTGCGGCTTTACTTTGAGCGGGTGAGGGGAATCGAACCCCCGTTGCGAGCTTGGGAACCGCAATCAGGCCGTCCCAGCGCCTTGCGGCCGATCCCTGAACACCGCGCTGACCTGCGGTTTCGCCGGTTCCCCGTCTCAGCGCCCGACGCGGCGACCCGCTCGATCTCCTGCCGTATGGGATCAGGCCCTGCACTTGCCTTGGTGACACAGCCCCCGAAGACCCATGGCTCGGGTCACAACCAGTCAAGATTCCTGGGCGGGCGTCCGAGGTACCGTGTAGGGTGGTGTTTCCGGTTGTGTCTCTAGGGGCGGTACTACGGGTACGCTGCCCTCGCAACCAACGGCTGAGGAGAGACCCATGACCGCCACCCGACACGGCTAAGCATGTCCAATCTGTCGACCAGGGAAAAGGATGCGCACCGCGAAGCGGTGTCGATGAGCATCGCCGACGTGACGAAGTACCTCCAAGACGCATTCGGCCAGAAGTTGGTCGCCTACATGACCGACACCAAGGACGCGAAGAACGTAGGCCGGTGGAGTCGCGGAGAACAGGCTCCGCGCAAGGACGCTGAGGACCGCCTGCGGATCGCCTACCAGGTGTTCCACCTGCTTCAGGAAAAGGACAGCTCCCACACGGTCCGGGCCTGGTTCGTGGGCCTCAACCCTCAACTCGGTGACGAGTCGCCGGCCACCGCAATCCGCGACGGCCGGCACCGGGACGTCCTGATCGCCGCAAAGGCGTTCCTGGCAGGCGCCTAGACGACATGGTGGAGGCAGAGGCTCCCAGAGAACTGTCTCCACCATCCGTCGGCTTCTGGCGGATCGGGCGCGGCGACGACCCGCTGCGTCAGCCTAAGCGCGAAGTCATGGATATGGGCGACTCGCGAGCTGGAAACCGGTTCGACACCGTCACGGGCCAGTACACCGTTCTGTACTTCGGCAGCACCCTTGAGGGCTGCTTCGGCGAGACCCTGAACCGCTACCGCAAAGACCCAAAGCTGGCGTTCATCGACGACGAATGGAGCGACCTGGGGTTCATGCCCCGCGGCAGCGTCCCCCGAGATTGGCGGGAGCGCCGTACTGCGGTACGCGTCATCCCACAAGGCGGCCTGCCCTTCTTCAACGTCGAGCACCCACGGAATCTCGCCCTGCTCCAGCGAGAGCTCGGCGCATCACTGGCCATGCTCAATGTCACCGACCTGGACGTCGCGGTCATCCGTGGGCCGGATAGGCGCGTCACCAGGTTCATCAGCCAGTGGGTCTGGCAGCAAGAAGACGAAGCCGGCCATGCCAGGTTCGCCGGTCTCCGATACCTCTCACGGACCAACACAGCATGGGAGTGCTGGGCGGTCTTCAACGACATCCCCCTAGTCGAGGAAGCCCGCCAACCCATCCTCGCCACCGACAAGGACGTCCGCCGCGTCGCGGGCCTCTTCGACCTCACCGTCCACTGAGCCATGGCGATCCGCGCGTCGTCACCCGGGTACCTGTCCCATTATTTTCACGCACCACCGCCAGGCCTACTACGACCGGCTGCAGGCCGTGCGCGACGAAGGGGACTGGGAGGCGCGACGAAGGGGACTGGGAGGGCTGGCTCGCGTTCTTCCTCGAGGGCGTTGCAGAGGTGGTGAACTGTCGACCCGCGCCTGCAGGGGTCCACCGGCACCGGCGCCTACCGGTGGCGTGACCTCATAGGAGCCTGCTGCTACCAGGCGCCCCTTGGCAGTCTTGTCCGCCTCCCGGCCGGCTCGGTGCTCCCCCGACTGGATGAGAGCCGAGGAGGCAACACCAGCATGACAGACCCCGCCCGTCACGTCACGGGCGGGGTGGACACCCATGCCGACTGCCACGTCGCGGTGGTGGTGGACTCCGCGACCGGGCACGTCGCGGGGACCGCATCGTTCGACAACACTGCCGGCGGCTACCACGAGCTGCTGGCCTGGATGCGCGGCCACGGCGTGGTCGACAAGGTCGGCGTGGAGGGCACCGGCACCTACGGCGCCGGTCTGACCCGTCACCTGCGCCGCCACGGCATCGCGGTCGTCGAGGTTGACCGGCCCGACCGCAAGACCCGCCGGCTGCGCGGCAAGTCCGACCCGGTCGACGCCGAGGCGGCAGCGCGGGCGGCCCTGGCCGGGGTCGCCACGGGGACACCCAAGACTCGTGACGGCGTGGTGGAGGCCGTGCGTGTGCTCGAGGTGCTGTACGAGTCGGCGGACAAGGACCGCACCAGGGCGCTGAACCAGTTGTTGTCAGCCACGCTCGTTGACCTTGGTGTGGTCAGGTTCGGTGTCGTTGGGAGGGCGTGGGTGGTGACGGTGTGTGATGGACGCGGTCATCGGCTGAACAGGGGTGTGTCGAGGCCGAGCAGGCCGCGGATGTCGTGGTGGGTGTAGCCGTGGTCGTAGGCGGCGGCGATAAGTCCGGGCAGGTAGTTGTCGGCTTGCAGGACGAGGGTTTGCAGCAGGTGCAGGGCGTGGCCGGGGTCGGGTCCTTGGGCGGGGTCGGTGAGGGGGCAGGGGATGCCGCGTTGCCAGCCGAGCGCTTCGACGGCGTGGGTGATGACGGCGAGGCTGTTGTGGTCGAGGTGGATTCGCATGGGGGTCACTCCGCGGTGTGGTCGGCGATGGCGGCTTGGGCGCAGTCCATGTCGATGATGGTGTTGCGCCGGGCGTAGCCGGCGATGAGTGCTGCGACGGCGAGGTTGCCGATCTGGCGGGGCAGGCCGCGGGCGGCGTGGGCGATCGCGGCGGTGGCGTCGTCGGCGAACAGCGGGTCGGCGCGTCCGCTGATTTGCAGGTGGTGGCGGATGTAGTCGGCGGTCTGGTCGCCGGTGAGAGGGCCCAGGTGGTAGCGCACGGCGATGCGTTGGTCCAGCGCCGCGAAGGACCCGCGGCGGATCTTGCGGCGCAGGGCGGGCTGGGCCAGCAGGATCACCGCGAGCAGGGATGCCGAGTCCATCTGGTCGCTTGACAACAGCCGGGCTTGTTCGAGCTGATCGGCGTCGAGCAGGTGCGCGTCATCGATGAAGAGGACGGTGGCCTTGTCACGCTCGTCGCGTTCGCGGGCGAGCAGTTCGGCGCTTTGGGCGATCAGCGCGCCGCGGTGGAAACGGGGCGCGACCCCCAGGGCGTAGGCGATGTGTTGGTGGATGCCGCGGGCGCCCACGGCGGGGTTGGCGATGTAGACGATGGTGTGGCGCGACGCGTCGAGGTCGGCGACCGCGCAGCGCGCGGCCAGGCTCTTGCCGACGCCGACTTCGCCGGTGACCAGCCCGATGGTCTGCTCGTCGATCAGCCAGCGGATGCGGGCGACGGCTTCCAGGTGGCCGGGGTGGGCCAGCACCTGGGCGGGCGCGAGGGTCTTTGAGAACGGCGTGCGCGAGAAGCCGTAGTAGCGCTTCCAGTCGGTTGCGGGCGTGGTGACCGCGGTCATCGCCGCGCCCCTGGCGTGTGGGGCACGGCCGCATCGGACCCGGGCGCGGCCACACCAGGGTCGTCGGGCCCCTCGGGGCCGTGGGGGCCGTGCCCCACACGCCAGGGGCGCGGCGATGACCGCGGTCACCACGC